>NZ_JBHHJV010000040.1:0-15343 GCF_042136355.1 Peribacillus sp. Hz7 | reverse complement strand
AAATGTAGTAAGTTTGGTCACTTTCTATCATAAGAGAGGTTTATAGAATTGGAAATTAGGTGGCTCATTTTTTATGTGATCAAATCGTGTAAAAGTGGCTCAAATCTAACTTATCAAACACAATGTTTTCCACGAAATTTTGGTGATACCCCTTTTACTAGATTGATCTTGAATTAAATAATTTATAATTACTCACTCACACTTCTTATTGTGTGTTTTACAATATTCTTGTTTTACTCTTGTTTTCGGAGGCTGGAAACCTAGTTATATCAATGGTTCATGAACTTTAACTATAACAAAAACGGTCCCAACTATAACAAATTTGGTCCCTGGTGGTTGTTAATAATAAAGAAATATTTTCTCTCAGAGAGCCTAATCTTTAAAAATAAATGTATATAAACCTTTAAAACTGGCAAAGCTAATCATACATTCCCCCATTTGTTGAAAGAGCATCTGCCGGTATTTAGGCAGATGCTCCTTTTTTGACGAGTTTCTTCTATTAATATATATTGCTAACTTTTAAATCCCTCTCATACTCCTTCACCAACTTATAAAAAGTCGTCTTTTTAATCCCTAATTCCGCCATCCAGGATAGAATTTGCAATACAAGGGGGAGCGTCAGGGTTTTGACAATTTACAATGTTAAGCACTCATGAAAAATAAATATTGCTGTTCCGCAACGATAATATTTTAAAACGAGTCTTATTAGAAATTGAACAAGTGGAGCTTTAATTAAATAAGCAGTAAAAGCTCTTCAATGTAAGGTCCCTTTTTATTATCGAATAAATAAAACTTATGTAAAGCGATTTTGTATATAGTATTCATCTCTATCTATTAGAACTAATGATATAAGTCGCAGTACAGTAGTACAATCATTTTTAATCTACTTACATACAATAATAGAAATAATAAGTGAGTAGGTGACCAATAGTGTCAGATCAAAAATGGAAAAAATCCTCACCTGCCTATGGCTACGTTACACTCATAGGTTCCAAGCCCATCATGGTCCAGTCAGGTGAAAGTATAACATTTAATCAAAACGGTTCATTAAATAATATACAGTTTAGCCCTCCTAGCGACACTTTAATAATTCGTAAATCAGGTGACTATAGGATTGAATATGTATTATTAATCGATGGTCCTGCTTCCTCTTCAGCATATGGTTTGATTTTAAATGATTCCTTAGTACAGGGAAGGCTCACTAACTATGGTATACAAAGACTAGTGGATGGAGCGAGTCTGATGCTCATTGGACAAGCTATTATTCATATTCCAAAAAATTCAACATTGGAACTTAGAAACATCGGTCCATCTACGGATACCTTGTTACCAATCATAGGTGAACAAAAAATTAATGCTGCATCATTAACAATAGTGAAGCTTGATTAGCTAAATGCAGTAGTTGTCCACGCTAAGATTTACTTATAAATATATATTTATTTTACGGCTTCTTTTAATTCTTTACCCGGTTTAAAAGCTGGAATTTTAGAAGCAGCAATTTCGATTTCTTCACTCGCTTGCGGATTGCGCTGCTTACGAGCTGCACGTTTACGTGTTTCAAACGTACCGAATCCAATTAATTAAATCTTTTCATCTTTAGCAAGTGTATTAGAAATTGTTTCAATTGAAGCATCAACTACTTTTGCAGCATCTTTCTGTGTCAGTTCAGATACAGCTTGCACTAATTCTGTTTTATTCAATTTTAATACACTTCTTTTTTTATAGATTATAAGGAGAACAAGACATACCTTTTATAGAAAAGCATCTGCTGACTGGCAGATGCTCCTTTTTTAACGAGTTTCTTCTATTATATAGTCATACTCTTTAAATCCCTCTCATACTCTTTCACCAACTTATAAAAAGTCGTCTTTTTAATCCCTAATTCCTCCATTGCTTTAACAGCTGTCATTTCACCATTTTTCCACCGGTGATAGACTTGTTTAAACTCTTCCGTAACCGTAGCTTTCGGCCGTCCAAAAGCTACGCCGTTTTGCAACGCCAAGTCAATGCCTTCACGTTGCCGTGTTCGAATGCGTTTCCTTTCTTCTTCTGCCATCCAGGAAAGGATTTGTAACACGAGATCCGCAATTAACGTTCCTAAACTATCCTTATATTGAGTCGTATCCAACAGGGGCATATCGAGCACGACAATGTCGGCTTGAATATGTTTGATGATGTCATTCCATTCTTCTAAAATCTTTTCCTTATTCCGACCAAAGCGATCTAAGGAATGGATGTACAGCACATCGCCTTTTCTCATAATTCTTTTCAGCAGCTGATATTGGTCCCGGTTGAAATCTTTTCCACTTTGTTTATCTATGAAAATATCCCGTTCATCGATGCCTCTTTCTTTCATGGCTTCAATTTGCCGTCCCTCATTTTGATCCTTGCTGCTCACCCGAATATATCCAAATTTTCGAACGTCCACCTAAATCGACCCCATCTTCACTTTTTTTCTATTATTATAGCAAAAATAGTTCGTTAAAGTATCGATAAAAAGTGGACGTTCGTAAAGCTTTTTTATACTTTTGCGGAAATATAAAAGAGGAGTTCTAAATCAGAAAACAACCTGTTCGTAAATGTGTACTTTTATGAACGATGGTGTTACTAGTAAGGATATAATTATTCAAAGAAGGAACGTCATCGTACAAAATGAAATTTTATAAAAAGAACGCTTTTTACATGTAATAAAATGACTTTTAACTTTAATTTACTAATTTATTAAAAAATGGTGTTATTCCTGTATATAGGTTTTATCCTAATTAATTCCTGACTGGTTCAAGCATAAGAAGGCTGAGTCATCGTAGAAGACAAATTTGTTTATTGTTCGGGGAACACCTGGTATTTTCATGACAGGGATCAGGAGATTGAGATAGTTTATTTGATGAAATGTGGTCAAGGTTAATGCTCATGAGGTTCTTCCTTCTTCTGGAAATGAGAGTAATAGAAAGATTCGATAGAAAATAGGAAAACCCCTACTCAGACGCAACAGTGATAAGTAGGGGACTAAATGTGAGTTAAGAAGAAATAACTTTTAATTGTAAAGAGGAAGTAGCATAAACATCTGCCATTACTTCCCCTGTTTATTAATGTTTTAAATAATCAGCTTCACGTTTTTCTAAAAAGGCAGAAATTCCTTCTTTTCCCTCTATACTATTTGCTCTCTCAGCAAGAAGTAATGACTCCTTACTCATTTGGGATTCTAGCGTTTCTTGTAGAGAATGATAAAATAATTTTTTGGTTGCTCCAAATGCATTCATTGGTCCATTTGCTAGGGTTCCAGCTAAATCAAGGACAACTTCCATTAATTTGTCTTCAGAAACTACATGATTGACGATTCCCCACTCATTTGCCTCTTTCGCATCTAATAATCGATTGGTATACATTAGCTCTAAAGCTCGTTTCATCCCAACAAGACGGGGTAAAAAATAACTTCCTGATCCATCTGGTGTTAAACCTATTTTGTTATAAGCCATTACAAATTTAGAATTCTCTGAAGCATAGACAAGATCACAAGCACATGCAAGGCTCATTCCTGCACCAGCTGCTACGCCATTAACAGCCCCAATAACCGGTTTATTCATTCTAGCAAAATATGAAATTGCTTGATGTAAATAAGCTGTCACGCTTTTTAGATGGGAGCCAATTTCATCCCCTTCATTAGCAAAACTTTTTAAATCTCCCCCAACTGAAAACTTATTTCCTGCTCCCGTAATAACGACTGCCCGTATTTTTTCACTTTCTGAACAAAAAATAGATACATCCATCAATTCCTTTGCCGTTTGCAAATCAATGGCATTCCCTACTTCCGGACGGTTTAAAGTGATAATTCCAACATGATTTTCAATTGATAAATGTACACGGTTCTTTTCCAATTGTCTTCCCCCTAATTATCCTTTTATTTTTTTAGTATTGAACTAAACGATTATTGCCACTTCTAAATCTTTTACTTTTTTTCGCTCTTTTTACTCTATATGTAATTGGGGTTACACATTTTCTAAAATAATAGCAATACCTTGCCCCCCACCAATACAAAGTGAAGCTAATCCATATTTCAAATTTCTCTTCTTCATTTCAAGTGCTAACGAATACGTAATTCTCGCACCACTTGCACCAAGGGGATGACCTAAAGCTATTGCTCCCCCATTTACATTTACTTTTTCCTGATTAATTCCTAACTCTTTAATAACAGCTAGAGATTGTGCAGCAAATGCTTCATTAAATTCAAATAGATCAATATCTTCTAAGTTTAAACCAGCCTTTTCTAACGCTTTTTTGCTTGCTGGAACAGGTCCAATGCCCATAATGCTCGGATCGACTCCCGCTACTCCCCATGAAACAATCTTAGCTAATGGTTTTGCATTATGTTCTTGGACATAATCTTCTAATGCTAATATGACTGCAGCTGCACCATCGTTAATACCACTTGCATTTCCTGGTGTTACAGTTCCTTCTGCCTTAAAAGCTGGCTTCAATTTAGCTAAACCTTCTTTACTGACGCCACCTTTAATATGTTCATCAACCTTGATGACAATTTCTTTCCCTTTTCTATCTTTAATCACAATTGGCGTGATTTCCTCTGCGAAACGCCCACTGTCTCTGGCTTCAGTCGCCTTTTTTTGCGACTCAATCGCAAATTCATCTTGTTCTTCTCGAGAAATATTATATTTTTCTGATAGATTCTCAGCTGTCATACCCATTCCACAACCAACATATTTATCAACTAATACGCCCCATAGCATATCTTCTACCACAGGTGCTTTATTGGGTGAACCAAAGCGTGTTCCTTTTAACACTTGAGGTGCTAAGCTCATACTTTCGGATCCTCCAGCCACAATCACTTTGGCTTCCCCTAATGCTATAGATTGTGCACCAGATACGATAGCTTGCAATCCTGAACCACATAATCGATTAAGTGTAAGCGCAGCAGATGACTCTGATAGTCCACTTTTTAAACCAATATGTCTTGCTAGATAAGCAGAGTTATCGCTAGTTTGTATGACATTCCCGAATACAAGTTCATCTATATCTGAAGCTGGAATACCACTTCTTTCAATAGCTGATTTAGTTACTGCTACACCCAAATCAACATCGCTAACATCCTTTAATGCCCCACCGTACGTACCAAAAGCTGTTCTTGCTCCATCGATAATATAAGTTGCCATTTACTTCCCCCCCTAAGTGATTACATGGCCAATCTACACAAGGCTTTTCACACGTATCCATCTATTGCGACTTTTATTGATTATCTATAACTTACATAACCATTAGCGTACTCTAATGTAAAACCAACCTTTTCACTTAATTCTTCTATAGAAATATCTTCAAGTATTTCTACCACTTTTACGCCTTCATCTGTAAATTTGAAAACAGCATAATCAGAAACAAACAGTTCAATCCGTCGGGCTCCACTTGATTTATAAGTTAATTCTTTAACTAATTTAGATGTTCCATCCTTAGCAAATAAGGTAGCTGCCGCAATGACCTTTTTTGCCCCCGTTACTAGATCCATTGCTCCTCCAACCCCTAAAATAGGTTGATTAGGGACAGTCCAATTGGCCATTTCACCATACATATCTACTTGAAGAATACCTAAAACAGCCACATCAACATGGCCGCCTCTAATCAATGCAAAAGAATCTGCGATATTAAAAAATGCTGAACCCTTCAAATAAGTAACTGGCTCTTTTCCTGCATTAATTAAATCAATATCCAACTCTTCTTCTGAAGGAGGAGGTCCCATTCCTAACAGACCATTCTCTGTTTGTAAATGCACCGTTTTACCATCTAAATATGGTGGAATTAACGTCGGAACCCCTATTCCTAAGTTAACAACTTGCCCATCTTCTCTTGAAATACTTTCTTATTTCACTAGATTTAATTACTTTATTCATAATGTTCACCCCTTGGTATCTAAAATTTTCCGAACTGCATCACGCCTTACCATTAATAGTTCTCAATTTTCTACTATATTAAATAAGAAGGGCGTTAAGCCCTTCCCAATTTCATAGTATTTAACTATTAAATTTGACCGGAATTGACGTGGCATAGAAGCTTAACGAAATAATACATTTCTTTAAACAAGTTTAAATTAACTAAGGTTGTTGTATCTTTATGTCTTCACCCACTACTATGGACATTAAGTCTTCCCCTACAACAACTTCTCCGTCATATATTTTCTCAGTTCTTTCCTTTATTTTTGCTTCTTTCTCCGGTACCGCTAATGCAAGATGTGTATAAACAGCAAGTTTTGGTTTGACTTTCTTAAATATTTCTCCAGCTTGTTCAGGAGTTGTGTGATAAGCTTCAATATTTTTAAGCGCCTCTGATTTATACTCTTCCTCCGGTGTTGCCTTGACTACAACGACTTCTTGAATAAGCAAATCCGTTCCTTGTGCATATTCAATTAAATTTTCAGAGTAGGTAGTATCACCTGAAATCACAACTGAGTGTCCCTCATAATTAATTCTATATCCAAATGCAGGCTTCATAGGACCATGATCTACTTTAAAAGCAATTACTTTCACACCATCATTCTCATATACAACGCCTTCTTCAATCTCCTGCACATCAGCCTCCATCCCTAATGAAGCGCCCTCAACTTTTTTTCTAACTTCTATATCAGCTTCATATGATTCTAGTGTGTGATTAATCCAACCTTCTGTTCCCTTAGGACCCCAAACCTGCATACGATTTTCCCTAAGCCCCCTAGGATCAGGTACAGCAGCACCCGTAATTAATACATCATCAAATCCCATCGTATGGTCATGATGTAAATGTGTAATAAACAGCTTGTCAATCATCCCAGGGGCAACACCCATTTCATTCAATCGAATGCTCGTACCCCTTCCAACATCAAATAGTAACTTTTGTCCCGCAACTTCTACTAATGTTGAGTTACTAAAACGCTCCGAGGATATAATTGGTGAACCGGTTCCAAGAAGTGTTACTTTGAAATCACTTTTATTTTGGTTAGTTACTTCTTTTTCACTATTTTCTGTTGAAGTATTCTTCTCTTCATTTGCCTTATCAGTATCTACGGATTGCTCAGTATTCACAGGTTGAACTTCACTTTTTTCCGTACAACCCACTAATAAACTAAAAATGGATAAAAAACATACGATTGTAAAAGACGACTTTCTTAACATTGGCATTCTCCTTCATTACCTGCCAGAAACGCAGAGTTTATTAATTTAGTATCTTCTAAAATTCATCCCACTCTTAACGGACATTTTGCAATTCGGAAAATTGTTTAAGTCCTAATGTTTCTCTTGCTTCAGCAGGTGTCATTGGTTCATAGTCGAATTCTTTCATGATACGGACCATTTTTTCTACCAATTCAGCATTATTTTTCGCTTTAATACCTTTACTTAAGTATAAGTTATCTTCCAAACCTACACGTACATGCCCACCTAAAAACAAGTTTTGTGTACAAATTGGGAATTCTTGTCTTCCTGCACCGAATGCAGACCATTCATAGCCATCTTCACCGAATAGACGGTCAGCTGTTTGTTTCATATTCATTAGTTCGTATTCGTTAGCAGCGATCGCACCATTTATGCCCATAACGAATTGTAGGAACGGTTTCCCTTCAAGCCAGCCATTTTGTTGCATAAATTTCACATTGTATATATGACCCACATCATAGCATTCCAATTCAGGTTTTGTGTTGTTATCTCTAAAGATTTTCAACAAACCCTCAATATCTGCAAAATGGTTGGTGAAAACTTGACCTTTTGTATTTTCAAGGTATTCTCTTTCCCAATCAAATTTAAATTCTTTATAACGCTCACCTAAAGGGTATAGACCCCAGTTGATTGATCCACAATTCATAGAAGCCAGTTCTGGTTTAAATTCAGGAACTACAGCACCTCTTTGTTCAATTGTCATTCCCAATCCGCCGCCCGTTGTTATACAGATGATGACATCTTTATTCACCGCTCTAATTTTATCAATAATTTTTCTATATAAGTTCAGGTCGGATGATGGTTGACCATTCTCAGGATTCCTTGCATGAATATGCACACTGGCAGCACCAGCATTAGCTGCATCAATCGCATTTTGGGCGATTTCATCAGTTGTTATCGGTAGATACTCTGACATTGTTGGAACATGGATAGAACCTGTAATAGAAGCACTAATTATTCTTTTAGATTTGTTTGTCATTTTTATTTCTCCCAGTAAAATAATTAAATATTTTCCGATTAAATCGATATATTTATTAAAAGTTATATAAAGCCAAGATTATAGAATAAGAAAATATATAGTTTTCCAATCTATTAACTTGTAATAAAACAATTAATAGGCTAGTGTTCCTAAACATCTATCAAACTTCCTCTTGGTTCATCTAACCCTCAGTGGGGGATGAAAGACCCGCTCACTGAGAGAAGATTTACTTTATCTCATTTTTTCACTTCTTCTTCCTGCATAACAATACCCACTAAGTCGTGATTGAAGTCTGTTCCCCAATAGCTTAAACTTTCCCAAACTCTTGGTCTTTGAGGTAAATTTTCATGCCAAGGACGTGGATCCATATAATCCAGTTCAGGTATATAAACATCTAAATCTGAAAAAAGCTCGATATAGTGTTGATCTGGGTCTTTATGATAGGAGGCGATATTATGTCCAGCTGTGTGACGAGATGGACCCCATAAAATTGGAAGACCATATTTTGAGAGTTTATCAGAGCTGTCTTTATGGTGTTCAAAACTTCTTAGTTCAAATGCAATATGATGCATAACTGGACGCTTAGATTGAAGGATATTCAATGTATGATGATCTGAATTACACGTTAAAAAAGTAGCCATATCTCCAATTTTATCTGTCTCCCAAAATCCTAGTACATGCTTGTAAAAATCAACTGTCTCTTTAGCATTTTTTACACCTATAGCAATGTGCCCTAATTTATTTGGGACGATTCCTGCTTCTCTATACCCTGGTGTTGGCATAGCAATCTCTTTATATAAGTTCACAATCGTGCCGCCTGGATCTTGTAATTCCAACAATTCTGAAATACCTGGTTCAGCATCCGTTTTTAATTCAGAAGAGATACCATGCTCTTTTAATTGTTTCCCTACTTCTTGAAGAGTCATTTCTCCTCCTACCTGCCATCCTACTTTATTAAGATGACTAACATCAGAAGGTGCCACGACGATATTATGATGATCTACTCCACTAGATATATATGATTTACCATTATCGGCTTCCTCAACTAAAGTAAATCCCATAACATTTGTATAATAATCCGTAAGCGCTTTAACATCTTTCGTATTAAACTCTGCGTAACCAAGTTTAAAAACTTTCATCCTATTTAAACTCCCTTCCTTCACAGGCTCCATGATTTTTATTCAAGAACACCACTATTCTTGTTAAAAGTTGAATTACTCCATACACTTTTCTTCAAAAATAGTGGCTCCTGTTCGTACTTGTATTTACTTGAGAAATAGATTAATTAGGCTTTAACAGGAACTGCATGCGTCACTTTATTTTCTAAGACACCCAGATCAATTTTTCCATCGACGCTCTTTATTTCACAACGAATCACATCGTTATCTTTTAAATATGCATCGATTTTGAGCTGGCTATCTAATAGTAGCTGCATCTTTTCTTCTCCTGAAACAACAGGATTTAATAATTTCTCTGTTACTTCAGGTGATAATCTTAGTGCTACTCCTCCTGTTGTACCTGTAAGAAGTAAATCCCCAGGAGAAAAATCCATTAACCCAGAAAGTTCTGTTAACGTTTCAGCTGGTTTAAATAATAAGTTTTCTGTATTTGTTGATTGTCGCAATTCTCCATTCACCCATAAGTTTAGTTCTAAGTTATTGATTAATGGGATATCCTCTTTTTCTAGCAAGTATACATATGGTCCTACTGGACAAAAAGTTCGATAACTTTTTCCTTTATACCATTGAGTTTGTCCTAATTGAATATCTCGTGCAGATACATCATTTGCAATCACTAGACCTGCAACATATTCATGTAGATTCTCATCAGTAACCTCTTGAGTCTCTGAGATTTCCTTTCCAATAATGAGGCCTAACTCAATTTCATAATCTAGTAATTTAACATGATCTGGACAAACAATAGGATCTCTCGGACCACTTAACGTACTATCTGCCTTGGTAAAAATTAAATTAAAAGGAGGTTTCTTTGCTTCCAAACCACTCTCTGCTCGGTGAGTTCCATAGTTTGCTCCTTGGCAAACGATACGTGCTGGTTTAGTAACAGGACTTAATAATGTCACTTCATCCAACGAAATATCCTTTTGATGATCAACTAAGCTTTTAATTTGATCAATTCCTTCTGCTAATAGAGATGCCAATGTATCAAAATCTTTCTCTATAGGTCGAACTAATTTTTCGTTCACTATTCCCCATTTTTTAATTCCTTGATGCAAAAAATGTACAACGTGAATACCCATTTTCATTACCCCTCTCAAGAGAAAACCATATTTTTAATATATATTCGGATTAATAAATAATTAAATAATATTTATTAATCCGAATGATATACATTAATGAACATAATTTCAAGTATTTTACTCTTATGTTTCTAAAAAAATTAGATAAATACTATTTATCCAATAAGTGTTTCAGAATTTTTGATATGAAGTTTGTCTAATAGCTGATCCACAGCTCCTGAAAGATCTGCTAAAGAGGATACCGCAGCAAAAGTATAAAAGTCTGGACGAACAATAATGGCTTCCAAACCTCTTTTATTAAAATACTCATCGTATTTACCATGTAAATCATATACAGCCTCCGTGTTGTCCTCATGACTAACATGAACAAAATTCACACCAATTTGTTCAAGCTGTGTAATTTGACTATCTGAAAGTACACTTTGTGGGTCAGCCTTCGTACTAATAATCGTCCAGCCTTGTGCAACCACATCATCAAAGCGACCTATATTCCCTTGATATTTCACAAAACCTTGTAATGCTAACTCACCAACAGGAGATAATAACTCACTATTCGGATTATTGTGCAGGATACCCTTTGTTAGAATTGGCATATCTGGAAACGGCGGCACATTACCTGAAAGGAATGCCTGATCACGTGCTTCTGCCTCTTTTTCATCTGGAATACAGATAATTTTCCCAAGATCAATGGCCATCTGAACAAGGCTTGTACAATGATCATACCGCTCTACTGTGTATGTCTCTAAAAGAGATTCTTCAGCTTTATTACGAAGCACAAGGTCTAGTTTCCATGCAAGATTTTTTGCATCTCGAATGCCTGAACACATACCTTGACCCATAAAAGGAGGCGTGACATGTGCAGCATCTCCAATAAGGAAAATATTATCTTTCTGCCATGTTTGAGCAATATTTGAACTAAAACGATAAACAGCTTTCCTAATAAGGGTTCCTTGCTCTGGTGAAATCCATTCCTTTAGTAAACTCTTGATTTTTTCGTCATCTAACATCTCCTCTTTTGTTTCACCAGGTAATAGCATGAATTCAAAACGGATATGACGAGTACCCAGACGACTTACTATGGTAGTCGGTCTTTTTGGATCACAAACTTGATATCCCTCTGGTAAGTGGCTCAAAATTAGTGGATCATTTGGAAGAATATCTACAACAAGAAAATCAGATTCAAAGCCTAAATTATCAGATTGAATACCTAATTTATTTCTTGTAAAACTATTTGCTCCGTCTGCCCCAATTAGATAACGTGCTCGTACCGTCCTTGTCTCATTTGTTGGGATCCATTGTCCGGGAGAAGGTACATCTCCCCTTCTGAGCGTAACCTCTACACAATCATCCAATTCGATGAAATCTTCAGCCACCCATCCTTGATTTACCTCAACAGTAGGGTAAGATTTAACAGCTTCATCAAGTGCTTGTTCCACCTCAGGCTGATACATAAGATATCCATTTTCCCATCCAGATATATCTACACCGCCGTATGGAACCTTAAGGAGAACGTCTCTATTTCCATTCACCCACATATAATTAAGAAAGGGAACAAGCTTTTCTTCAAGTTTATCTGCAAAACCAATACCTTGAAAAATACGCATAATCTCATGATCAAACGTCGCTGCCCTTGGAAGACTATATGTTACTGGCCAACGCTCAAAAACTGCTACACGATGCCCTGCTTTTCCAAGTAACGCTGCCATTGTTTGTCCCACAGGACCATACCCAATTTGAACAACATCATACATTTCATTTTTCATTTGTATTCCCCCATAATTAATTTTAAAATGCTAACGCTTACAAATTTGCGTTTTATATCAAAAAATCTACTGAAATAATGTCAATAAGCCCAACTTCCTTTGCAAAGGCCCCTACTTCTTGATGAGAAGGATGATATAAAAAATCATCTAAATCTTTTCTATTTCCAAATCTAGCAGAAATCCCAATATCAAACCCCTGATTTTTTTCCGAAAAATTATATCCAACCTGTATTTCAGCGATACTAGGGATTATCTCTACTAACTTTTTTAATTTAGTAATCACTAAATCTTTCTGATTCTTCGTAGTAAAAGATTCAAATTTCAAAACAGCAATATGCTCAATCATTGGCTTACTCCTTATTACATTGAATAGGTATAAATTGTTCTCTGAACATTTACTTGGTAGTTAGAAATACAAAATTAGAAGAATGATAGTGTTTCGTGGAAATATTTGTGTGTCCTTTTTTAAAAAATTTAATTTCTATAAGAATACTCACTCCTTTCAAGAATGAACTAAATAAGATTAAATAAATAATATTATATGACTTTATTTATGTCAATAATACCCATGTAAAAAATATGTATTTTAAGGGAGTGATTTCTCAAATTCTAAATAGAATAATGAAGAAAGACAAAGAAAAAAGGACTGGAAAGAAATCATCCTTGTTTTCCAGATCCTTTTTTACATTTCTTCATTACTCTTTTCAATCACTTTATTTACATTTAAAATTAAATCATACATAGTTTCACGTGCTTCTATACGATTACCTTTACAAATAGCCAAATATACATTTTTGTGTAAAAGTAAAGCTTGTTTTTTTGAAATAGACGATGATCTTTCATTCTCTTCATTATAGACCTTTATTGTCCGATGACGGCTTTTAAGAAGCGCATTTCTCAATAAATTCCCTAGATTTATGAGTAGTTCATTATGAGAAGCAACCATAATACTTTGGTGGAACTCATAATCCGCATTAGCCCATTCACTGTCATTGCTACTTATTGCAGATAGTTCGAGCTTTTGAAAGCAGGTAGTCATATGATTTATCTCTTCTCTAGTTGCATTTATTGCAGCAAGTTCTGCAGAAGTAGGTTCAATAGCAAGGCGCATTTCCGTTAATTGTTGCAAGAACTCATAATTAGGTAGATCCTCACAAGCCCAACTAAGTACTTCTGAATCCCACCATTGCCACTCTTCACGTTCACATATGATAGTTCCCATTTTTGGAACTGACTTCACTAATTGTCTTGCTGCAAGACCTTTTAATGCTTCTCTTACCACTGTTCGACTAACACCATATTGTTCACTCATTATCTCTACTTTTGGTAGTACTTTACCCGACGGAATATCTTCTCTAATTATTTGTTTTCCTAAGTCATGGACTAGTTGTTCACTTAAATTATGCATAGCCATTTTATCTACCTCCATATATTAATAAATAATATATTAATAAATAATATATTAATAAATAATATTTAATTCTAATGTATGGAAAAAAATACAAAAGGTCAAGAGTAAGATTTTTATAATGGAAGCGCCAATCATGTGATCTTTAATTTCTTTTTAAGATGCTTTGAACTCTGTAACGTAAAATTCTATTAAATTAGTTGGCTTATTCAAGTAATGGGTAGCTTTTCTTCAATTTTTTTAAGCAATTGATACAGTTGATGCAAAGGAAAGGGTAGTAAGTTCCAAAAATGTAAGGAAGTGAATAAAGTATATAAAGGCGGCGAAGTATTGGATACCGTTGCTCTCTCGTGGGCCGGGCTTGTTGAACTAAGTCCCCAAGGCTGGTTGCGGGGATGTACTTTATTATGACCGTTCTCGGCAATGTAACAGGAGTATCTATTCTTGTGATGACGGAATGGGATTAGGTGGGGTAGTAGTAGTCCCTATATGGTTCATCTCCTTTGGATTTATTTTGATAAAAAATAATAAACTACATGATGTTACTAGCATAAAAGAATGAAGAGTAAGTAATTCAAATACATATCCCTGTATTCCTATATATACCGGTCATTGAAAATATGTATATTTAAAGAGCTTTTAGAATTGATACATGAAGAATATGAAGGCCTAGCATTTGAAACGACAATGCCTGGTATAGCAGCAATTAACAGACTATCCGTTTACGACTTTTACGATAATCCAGAGATCCGTCGAGATACAGGTACCCTTAAATACAGGTAGAAAAAGAGCAAACAAAAGAATACTAAAAAAGCTACATTTGAATTGAATACTGAACTTCATAAAAGATTATGTTCAGCTGCTGTTGTACATGATGCGACCATGATAGATATAGTTGAGTGCTAATCCTGTTTTTATGTGGTTTTAAAGCCAACTTCATTCATTGTGAATAACAGATACTTTCTTGAAATTAGAGTGGAATCGGTCCAATCGATTAGCCGTTATGTCGCCATAAGGCATGATTAGTTTTTTTACCTGTTCATAAGCAGTTGTTCCGAGTTCCTTCAATATATGGGGAATGGATTCTTCGGGGTACTCATAATCACGAAGCAATTGTTTGATGTTCTCCATTCATTAGACCTCCATAGTTACTAAGGAAACGGTATACGAATTCTTATGTTTACTTTGCTCTAAGACATACAAAACTTATTTTTGAAAAAAGGTGTTGACTTATGTATATCAAAATAGTAATATTGTAATTCCCACTAAGGGAATCTGGTTAAACAGATGAATTCTTTAATGGTGGGTTTTAAGTAAGTAAATGAACAGGAAAGTCGATAGTGAAATTATTTTTATAAAAGTATTGACTTATTTATACTAAAATAGTAATATTATAAATCCACCGAGGAATTCTAGTGGAGTATACGCTAGTCTTTTGGTGAAATTATAATGAAGTTATGAACATGAAAGGTGCTTTCCATCATTCATGTGATAAAAAACTTCAAAAAAGTTATTGACCAACATAAATTAATTATGTTATGATAATATTCTGTCGTCAAGACATAGTTCTTTGAAAACTAAACAAAACAGAAACGCCAACGTTAATTTTTTAAGTGAGCACACACGATAAAAAAAGTGCAACATGAGCAAGTCAAATTCTATCGGAGAGTTTGATCCTGGCTCAGGACGAACGCTGGCGGCGTGCCTAATACATGCAAGTCGAGCGAATCAATGGGAGCTTGCTCCCTG
>NZ_JBHHJV010000004.1:0-279441 GCF_042136355.1 Peribacillus sp. Hz7 | reverse complement strand
TTAATGGATTATATCCATTGGTACAATCATATTAGAATCCATGGGACGCTAAACTACACGAGCCCAATTCAATATAAACTTGAACACCTTAAAAAAGTTGTTTAGTTTAGTGTTGACAGTCCACTATTTCCAAGCAATGGACAAGCATCAAGTAATACTCTTTCCATAGGTTCTGTGAAAGTAGACAAGGCAAGCGTTTTTAGTACGCCTAAATTAGGTTCTACTAGAGTAACAGTCTTAAAAAAAGGTGAGAATTTTCCTGTTATTTCTTCTGCCGTAGGAGACTCTGCAAGCCTTATTATCCATAAGGTAGTACGTGGAAATACATTATCGAGAATATCGAATCAGTATGGAGTTTCAGAAAGGGAGTTAAAGAAAGAAAACAAATTAACATCGGAGAAAATTAGTATTGGTCAAAAACTGAAGATTCCGCAAAGATATCAGATACATACTGTTAAATCAGGAGATACATTGTGGAAAGTGGCTACTAAATATGGGGTAACGACAAGTGATTTAAAGAAATTAAATAACTTGCACACCGTTAATCTTGATGTTGGTCAAAAACTGAAGCTGCCTGATTATTACTGCCAAATTCAATTGCTTGATGGTAAAAAGGGCTGGATTAAGAAATCCCATCTTAAACAAAAAAAGCAACCCCATATCGTTATGGGGTGGAAGCATAATGGAACGAAAGGGAACTACATGAAACAACCTAATTTAAATGTAGTATCTCCTCGTTTTTATACATTAACTAATTCAGGGGACTTTGTTTCCCTTTCTGTGGATACAGAGTATGTTCAAGACGCTCATCGCCAAGGGAAACAAGTTTGGCCGCTAATTGGTAATAAATTTGACCCTATTTTAACTGATTTTATACTAGGTAGTGCAGCAAATCGTCAAAAATTAGTTTCAGCTTTGCGAGATTCACTCGTACAAACTAATAGTGATGGAATAAATGTGGATTTTGAAAATATTGATCCAAAAAATGAGCGGGATTATGTGCTTTTCATAGAAGAGCTTAAAAAGGCGCTTCAACCGCATGGAATGAAACTATCTGTGGATGTCACTCGGGCAAATAATGACCCTTTTTGGTCAGGGAGTTTAGATAGGAAAGAACTTGGCAAGCTAGCAGACTATATCATCATGATGGGATATGATGAGCACTGGGGCGGAAGTCCAACAGCTGGTTCTGTTGCCTCTTTGCCTTGGGTCAAGGAGGGAATAGAGCTTTTAATGAAAGAGGTACCTTCTCATAAGATTATATTGGCTGTGCCATTTTACACGAGGGAATGGGTAACGGATTTATCGACAAGCAAAGTAAAGAGCTATGATCGTACTATGGCTGAGGTTGAGCAAATTATTTTATCTAAAGGACTTCAAAAAGTATGGGATAAAAAGACCTCACAAAATTACGTGGAATATACTTCTGATGGGAAGAGACATCAAATATGGATAGAAGATAAAAAATCGATGAAGCTTCGACTGAACCTGGTAAAACAGCATTACTTAGGCGGTGTAGCTGCTTGGTATATGGGAGCAGAAACTTCTGACATTTGGGATGTATATCATTTAATTTAATCGTAATGAACAGTTTACAGAAAAAGAGCTTATCAGACTTAACTGATAAGCTCTTTTGTAATACATGTATTTTTCATTTTACTTTGTAAAGCTTGCTTGAAAATAGTCGTGAATTTTTCGATTCTTGGTAAATCAGTAGTTTGATACATTTGCTCGACCTTTAAGGTAACGGCTAAAGAGCTATGCGCATATAGCATGTCGCGTAATAGATTAACAGCACCGCAAAAGTGATGGTAATTCGTTTCACCTGTCCCGAACACAGCTGTCGTGAGATGAGAGATATCAGTTGCTTCTAATTCCTGATAAAAGGGAATCATTTTGGCTGGTAAATCACCATCTCCCCATGTGTATGAGCCAATCAATAAGCCGTCGTAGGCAGATAGAGTTGCAGAATCGAATTCGCCTAGTTTAAAGAGCTTCGCTTCGGGTAAAAAAGAGGCAATTACTTCAGCAAGTGCTTTCGTATTTCCGCTTCCAGAATGATAGACGATTGCGATTCTCATAGTTCATCAAATCCGTTGCTCGCATTCACTTGGCTATAGGTTCTTGATTTTTGTTCGAAGAAATCCGTCTTCGTTAAACTAATGGATTCATCATCAAATGTCTTAATCCAAGGCATTGGGTTATCCGGATAGTCTTTATATAAATTATCTAGTCCAAGCATGCGAAGTCGCTTGTTGGCAATGTATTCGATGTATTCATAGAACTCTTCAAGGTCGAGGTCGGCTTTTGCTTGAATATCTTCTAACATATACTCAGACCATTCTTTTTCAAGTTCGACAGCATGTTGGAGTGTATTGTAAATGAACTGTTTGTTTTCTTCTGTATTCAGTTCAGGGTATTCGTACATTAAAATTTGAATCAGCATCCCGATAAAGTCAAAGTGAACCATCTCGTCACGGTGAATATAAGAAATCATCGTCGCTGAGCCTGTCATCAGATTTTGGCGGCCCAAGTTATAATAGAAGGCAAACGCTAAATAGAAATAGATGCCCTCGAGGTTTGTGGAGTGAATCAATGCCTCGAATAAATGTTGAGGCGTAGGGTCATCTACAAAGGTTTGATAAGCATCGACAATTGGTTGATTTCGCTTGATGACTTGTGGGTGCTGCTTAATTCGATCAAATAGCTGTTTTTGTTTATCTAAAGGGATTAACGAAGCAAGAATATACGAGTAAGACTCATTATGAATCGATTCTTGCTGCGCCATATTCGCTAAAATGGCTTTAACGGCCGGGTCTTTTACATAGCGTAAAAATTCCACTAATGTAGGTGTTTGTAAACTGTCCATTCCCGCAATCATCGTTAAAATATCTAGAAATACATCTTGAATATCTTCATCCAGCTCGCCCCATTGCTTCTTATCTTGAATCATATTGACACTTGAGGGCTTCCAAAAGTTATTAATCAGCTGGGTGTAGGTATCATAAAATTTCTCATATTGAATGTCATTCCAAAGGAGAAAGCCTGAAGCTTCTCCTTTGAATACGCCGGTTGCCTTTGTCGGATACGTTGGTTCTAACATTCGGATTTTTTTAATGTGAGTTGTCATATGTTTAAGCTCCTTTTCTTGATAGATAGAGAAGCAGGTAGTTTTTCAGCTAATATTGGTGTCTAGCTCTACCGGCTCCGCTTTTAAGATGAACAGCTTTCACAAGCATTGTTAAATTCCGAAGAAGTCGAACGAACATAGTAGGTAGATTTCAGTTGGCTTTCCCAAGCGGTTAAGTGAATATCTAATAAGTCTTTCGCTTTAATCGTATTATGAACATATAAATTAAAGCTGATGGCTTGGTCTACATGGCGTTGACGAGCGGCGTTTTGTTTAATGCTTTCTTTTTGATCTAAATGGAAGCGCGTTTTTTTATAGTATTCATACGTATTTGGCGTTAAACCAGGCGCTGTCACTTTGAATTTAAAGTTCTTCTTTTCCTCATAAAATTCGATTTCGTATAATGGATCGATGCCGTCTGTTGAGTTCCCGATTTTTGCTGTGGACGAGTTCGGCGCAACAGCCATCAAATATCCATTACGAATTCCGTTTTGTTGAATGTTGTGTTTCAGTTCGTTCCATTTCTCATCATGGTAGTCGCGCAGTTCGAAATAGTGACCGGTCTGCCAGTCTGAACCTTCGAAATAGCGGTAGCTGCCTTTTTCTTTTGCTAGTTCGCATGATGCTTGAATCGTTAAGTAAGCGATTGTTTCGTATAAAGAATCAGCAAGCTGAATCGCTTCTTCAGATTCCCAGTAGATTTTTTTGACCGCGAGCAGGTGATGCCATCCGAATGTTCCAAGACCAATCGCGCGATAACGTTGATTAGAAATCTTTGCTTGTTTAACAGGTAAGGTATTGATATCAATCACATTATCAAGCATGCGTACTTGAATAGGAATTAAGCGTTCTAGAACTTTCGCTTCAACAGCACGTGGTAAATTAATAGAAGAAAGATTGCAAACGACGAAGTCTCCGCTTTTTCTTACGATAACAATGTCGCCATCTTCTGTTTCATATTCTTCTGTAATCGATGTCGGACTTAGGTTTTGGGCGATTTCGGTACATAGATTTGAGCAATAAATCATTCCTTTATGACGATTCGGATTTTTTCGATTCACCTCATCGCGATAGAACATATAAGGAGTTCCTTCTTCTAATTGTGAAATCATAATTCCTTTCATGACATCAATCGCTTGTACTTTTTCGTAAGCATAGCTTGGGAGTTTACCATGTTCGGCTGCTTCAACAGCGAGTGCGTAGTGCTTACGGAAGCTTCCGTTGCCCTTTTCCTCATCGTAAAAATCTTCAAGAGAGAAGCCGAGATTTTGCTTCACACTATGCGGATCGAATAAGTACCATTCTTTACGATCTCGAACTGCTTCCATAAATAAATCAGGAATACAAACCCCAGTAAAAATATCATGAGCTTTCAAACGGTCATCCCCGTTTTGTGTTTTTAAGTCTAGGAAACTCATAATGTCTTTATGCCAGGCATCTAAGTAAATAGCAATCGCACCTTTTCGTTGTCCAAGCTGGTCTACGCTAACCGCCGTTTGATTGAATAGGCGAATCCAAGGAGTAGTGCCAGAGCTGTTTCCAGAGAAGCCGCGAATATCTGATCCAAGAGAACGAATCTTTCCTACGTATAATCCAACGCCGCCGCCAAACTTGGATACTTTTGCGGCATCGTAGTTTGAAAGATAAATGCCATCAATGGAATCTTCTACAGCATCAATAAAACAGGAACTTAGTTGTCCGTGCGTTTTTCCTGCATTGGATAGTGTAGGTGTGGCAACCGTCATATAAAGATTAGACATCGCCCAGTAGGCTTCTTTAATTAGATCTAGACGTTTATCTTTCGGTTCATTACGCATAATTTCCATCGCGATAATCATAAAGCGTTCTTGCGGCAACTCATAGACAGCGTTTTTCTCAGGGCGAGCTAAGTAACGGTCATTTAGCAAGTAGATGCCAATATAAGAGAAAAGCTTATCCTTCTCGGGGTCAATAGATCGTCCTAATTCTTCCATTTCTGCTTTTGTATAAGATTCTAGTAATTCCGCTTTATAAACAGGGTAACGTTGCCCTTCTTGTACGCTTGATAGCTGTTTTATTAAATCGTAGAACGGGCCGTAAGAAGTGTCTGTATACCCGCGATTGATTTGCGCTTCTCGATACATAGAGTTTAATAATTCTGCAGCAGCAACGAATGTCCAGTCTGGAGCATCAATATCGACGTTCTCAAGTGCCATTTGGATAAGCTTCTTAGACGTTTGTGCAGCACCTACATCTGCTTGTCGATCCAACCATTTTTGAAAGCGTTGTTTGTATTTATCCATATGGAGTGTATGGTCGAAATCATTTGATAGGGAAGCCAACTGCAACATGCTTTGTTCTTTTGAATTTGTTAGAGTAGTCAAGGGAAGAAGCCTCCTTTTGTATTTTAGGTAAATAAAAAAATCCACCCGAGAATGAGTGGATTAAACGACTGAAATAAAAGACTAGTAAAGATAGCTTTTAGGCAATCGTTTCATCATCTCAATCCTCGAAGAATAAGAAACTAGAATGAAGTATAGGCAGGTCTCCTGACTTATGATCTCTCTACTTTGAGTCCTTCCCGTATTCCGATTAATACAGTGGCTTTCTCATTTCGTCACATTTACAGTTGCGAGGACAGTTCCGGATTCTCACCGGATTCCCTATTTAGCCATCTCTGGCACCTTTACTTTATATATCAATATATAGATGTTTTTGGTTTATTTTTGTCAATATCTAGTATTGATTGCAAGTATTATCATAATCTATCTTTTGCTAAATTTCAACTATTTATTTTTGAGCATGGAAAGGATAAATTATATTATTTAACCTATATAAAAAGTAGGAAAAAGGAATATTAGGAATTTAAAATGGCTAAAATTGTGATAGAATAGAGGGGACATATGGTATTCTTTCAAAGGAAGATTACCAATAAAATTTTACACAAAAGGAGAAATAACGTGGAAAAAGTACTTATTTTCGGACATAAAAATCCAGATACAGATACAATTTGTTCTAGTATCGCTTATGCTGATTTAAAAAAACAATTAGGTGTTGAAGCTGAACCAGTTCGTTTAGGTGAAGTAAATGGCGAAACACAATATGCATTAACACAATTTAATTTCGATGCGCCTCGCCTTGTTGAAAAAGTAGCTGGCGAAGCAGCTGGCGTTATTTTAGTTGACCATAACGAACGTCAACAAAGTGCAGATGATATCGATCAAGTACAAGTGTTAGAGGTTATTGATCATCACCGTATCGCTAACTTTGAAACAAGTGATCCGTTATATTATCGTGCTGAGCCTGTTGGATGTACAGCAACGATTTTAAATAAATTGTATAAAGAAAATGGAAAATCAGTTCCGAAAGAAATTGCTGGTTTAATGTTATCAGCTATTATTTCTGATACATTATTGTTTAAATCACCAACATGCACAGACCAAGATGTAGCAGCAGCAAAAGAATTAGCAGAGATTGCTGGTGTAGATGCTGAAGCATACGGTTTAGAAATGCTTAAGGCTGGTGCTGATTTAAGCGACAAAACAGTAGAGCAATTAATTTCTCTTGATGCAAAAGAATTCTCAATGGGAGAAGCAAAAGTAGAAATCGCTCAAGTGAATGCGGTAGACACAAATGACGTACTTGCTCGTCAAGCTGAGATCGAAGCAGTAATTAATAAAGTGATTGACGAAAAAGGATTAGATCTATTCTTCTTCGTTGTAACAGACATTTTAAATAATGATTCTGTAGGTCTTGCACTTGGTAAAGAAGCAAGCGCAGTTGAAAAAGCTTATAATGTATCATTAACAAACAACACAGCAACGCTTAAAGGTGTTGTATCTCGTAAAAAGCAAATCGTTCCAGTATTAACGGATGCTTTTACAAAATAATTTGTAGAATAAAGGCTGTTCGAAAGTTGCTTTCGGGCAGCCTTTTTACATGTAAACGTATTTTTGGGAAGGCTTAATGGTTGAAGGGACTTACTTCATCATATTTACTGCTTGTATAGTCCATTCATTGTTGCTGCCGTTGTATAAGAAGGTGTATTAAGGAAGCCAGCTGATCATATATTTGTTATCTTCTGTTGGATGTGCTTCTTTTACAATATGGAGAGGTTGGAATGTGTCGACCATGACCGCGAGTTCGAGCGTTTCTTTTTTGCCGATACTAGCTTCAATTTTCCCGGGATGCGGCCCATGCGGCAAACCGCTTGGATGCAGGGTGATAGATCCTTTTTCAACCCCGCGCCGGCTCATAAAGTTGCCGTCTACGTAATAAAGCATTTCATCGCTATCTACATTGCTATGCACATATGGAGCGGGAATGGCTTTTGGGTGATAATCATACATACGAGGTACGAAGGAACAAACAACATAATTGTGTGCTTCAAACGTTTGGTGGACTGGCGGCGGCTGATGAACGCGGCCTGTTATCGGCTCAAAATCATGGATACTGAACGCGTATGGAAACAAGTAGCCATCCCATCCGATTGCATCAAGCGGGTGGAAATCATACGTATAGGATGTAAGCATTCCTTGTGCACGGACGCGCACTTCAAATTCTCCTTTCTCATCTTTCGTCACTAATCTTTCCGGGGTGCGAAAGTCGCGCTCGCAAAATGGAGAGTGCTCAAGCAATTGTCCAAATTCGTTTCGGTAGCGTTTGGGCGGTACAATCGCCGAATTAGATTCAAGAATTAAAAATCGTGCTTCTTCTGATTCAAGCATAACGCGATAGGTTGTGCCGATTGGGATGACAAGATAATCACCGGGAGTGAAGCTTAATTCTCCGAAAATGCTTTCAATTTTGCCGATTCCTTCATGTACAAATAGCAGTTCATCTCCCTCACCATTTCGATAAAAATAATTCATCTGCCGATTGGGTCGCGCAATACCGATCGCTACATCATCATTTGCCATGAAAATGCGGCGTGCTTCAAGAAAATCCCCGCCTGCTTTCATATTCCATGTACGGAAATGTCTATGTCTAAGCGCATCTTTTTTCTCGTATTCATAACGGATATCGCAAATTTTTTCTGCTTTCTTAACCTGTGTTGGCGGATGGATATGATAAATGAGCGACTGGATGCCGGAAAATCCTTTCGTCCCCATTAACTGCTCATAATAAAGGTCCCCATTTTCTTTTCGAAACTGTGTGTGGCGTTTATGAGGAATATGGCCCATCTTTACGTAATGCGGCATGATATACACCTCTTTCTTTTATGTGGATGTTTTATGATATTTTGTGCCAGTGATTCACGCTTTGTTTTTACCTCTGTACTTTTTTGTCCCTAAAATCTCTGTTTCTGAAAAGGCTGGTAAGATGGTACCGCGCACTTCGCCAAACCCAATCTGGTAGCCATCTCCCCGGCAAGAGCCGCGAATGATCAGTTCATCGCCGTCTTCAATCCAAACGCGCTTTTCACCGCTATTGAGTTGAATAGGCTCTGCTCCGCGCCAAGTAAGTTCGAGCATACTTCCGCGTTCACTTCGTTCCGGTCCGCTGATTGTACCAGATGCGTGCATATCACCGGGGCGCATATTGCAGCCTGTAATCGTATGATGGGCGACTTGTTGAGCAATGGACCAATACATATAATTGAAATTCGTTTGAGTGATTTTTGTTTCTTCTTTCTGGTTTTCTGGTCTCAAATACACATCAAGTTCAATATTAAATGCTCCGTTTTTTGTTTGCTGTAAGTATGAAAATGGCGCCGGATCCTGGATTGGTCCAGCTTCGCGAAATGGTTCTAATGCTTCAAGCGGAACAACCCATGGTGAAATGGATGTTGCAAAATTTTTTGCTAGGAAAGGGCCAAGCGGCTGGTATTCCCACGCTTGAATATCACGGGCGCTCCAGTCATTGACAAGCACGAGTCCGAAAACATGATCTTCAACCTGATCAACTGGTATCGGTTTGCCAAGGTCGTTGCCCGGACCAATGAACCATCCAATTTCCAGTTCGAAATCAAGCTGAACAGATGGGCTAAATACGGGCTGATCTGTGTTTTTTGACTTGCGTTGTCCAAATGGACGCCGAATCTTTGTGCCACTTGGGACAATAGAGCTGGCTCGTCCGTGATAACCAACTGGGATATAGGTCCAATTTGGCATAAGCGCATGATCTTTACCTCTAAACATAGTGCCGACATTTGTTGCATGCTCTTTTGATGCATAAAAGTCCGTGTAGTCCCCAATTTTGGCTGGTAGAAGCATCTTGACATCAGTCAATCGATAAAATGCTTTTGCACGCAGCGATTCGTTATCTCTTAAATTTGGTGTGTTTGCATCCAAAAGGTGCTGAAGTTTCGTACGTACAGCTGTCCAGACCGGACGGCCAAGAGCCATAAATTTATTAAGCGACGAATGATTAAAGATATTTTTGTTCTCTGCTCCAGTTCCATTTAATAATCCTGCTTCGTCCATCACAGATAAATCAAGAACATAATCACCAATGGCTGTACCGGCACGTGGCTCTTTATCCATCGGCTGAAAAATTCCATATGGCAAGTTTTGAATGGGAAAATGTGAATCCTGTTTGGTCTCGATAAAAGAATATTTCATTCTACTTCCTCCTATGAAAAAATAACTCTCCCAGTTCTTCACGCGGCTCATCAAAACTGCAGATTCCGCATGAAGCAGCAAAGACACTGTGAGTTGTATGGATTGATAGTTATATTCTCAACTCTTCCAGTTTCGTTAAAACAAGCCTCAAAGGGTTCGAGTTCTTTTAAGCGTGTTACAGATATAACAAATGTATGAAGCATCCAGCCATTAGAGCCCTTTATATAAGATTGATAGTTTGAAATAGCCTTTGAAATCGGGAGGGAGGCCGATGGAAATAACCCTGCATAATCAATGAGTTCGGTCATAAAATGACGGACCGCTTCTCCTTTCCAATTTGCCTTTAGTTTTGTTAACACCAAATTTATCCCACACTTAACGGGCAGTAGGACCCCCACCTCAAGCGTATGAGGAAACAAAGGAGATAGGTGGGGGACAACTGCCCGTAAAGGTCCGATTGGTTCAACTAACCATCAGTGGGGGATGAAGGGAAATCCCCACTGATGGAAGTTTCACTTTATCCCGCCTTTTAAAACAGGTCATACCCGTTAATATGCAGGCATGACCGTTTAAATTAAATATTTCCACGGCGTTCTTGCTCGCGCTCAATGGATTCAAATAGTGCTTTGAAATTTCCTTCACCAAAGCCGAGTGCGCCTTTACGCTGAATGATTTCGATGAACAGGGTCGGACGGTCGACAACTGGTTTTGTGAAGATTTGAAGTAAATACCCTTCGTCATCTCGATCGACAAGAATACTCAGCTCTTGAAGTTTTTTTATATCTTCATCAATATCTCCAACACGGTTTGCTAAATCTTTATAATACGTGTCTGGTGTACTCAGGAATTCTACACCATTTTCCTTTAGCAGAGCGACTGTGCGGACAATGTCATTCGTTAATAGGGCAAGATGCTGAACGCCTGGTCCATTATAGTAGTCAAGATATTCTTGAATTTGTGATTTGCGTTTTCCTTCTGCTGGTTCGTTGATGGGGAATTTGATACGTCCTGTTCCATTTATCATTACTTTCGACATAAGTGCAGAATATTCTGTTGAAATATTCTCATCATCAAAATGTTTTAGGACGTTAAATCCAAAAACTTTTTCGTAATAATTTGTCCATTCTTCCATTACTTCTACGTTGCCGACAACGTGGTCCACGCCAATTAAACCAGAGGAAGCGTTTTCAAAACGGTGTTCGTATGCTACAAATCCTGGCATAAAGGGGCCTTTATAATCAATAGGTTCAACGAGTGTGTGAATCGTGTCACCGTATGTGCCGATAATGGCTTTTTTCACTTTTCCATTTTCATCCTCTTCGATCCAAGGCTCTTGGATTGCTATACCTCCGCGTTCAATGGCACCTGTGTATGTTTTTTCCAAATCCTTAACAAGAAGGGCGATATCTTTGACACCTTCTCCATGTTTTTTAATAAACTCGGCAATACTCGTGCTATCTGAAAGTGCTCCTGTTAAAATCAATCGGATAGCGCCTTGTTCCAGCACATATGAAACATGGTCACGCGAGCCAGTCTCAAGCCCTTTGTATGCCACAAGTTTAAAGCCGAATGCATTTGCGTAGTAATATGCTGCTTGTTTTGCATTACCTGTATAAATCTCCATGTAATGTACATTTTTAATCGGAAAAATTTCTTCTTTTTTTGTTTTTGTAGATGGTCTTTTTTTAGCCATATTTAACACTCCTTTAATGTTTTAGGGCATTGATGTTTCATTGAGCTCATGCAAGAACGAGTTTCGACATATGCCTACGTACCTTTCGAAAATCGAGTTAATATACTAGCAATATAAAAAGGGGTGCTGGAAATGGAGATAGAAGTAAAATTTTGCCCTTGTAACTTTGAGGATGATATGGAAAGTATTAAAGAACAGTTGATGGAGCGAAGCGATGTGAACGTTATTGAAGAACGCTGCCTGCTTTTTTGCGGACAATGTTTAGTAGAACCATTTGCTCTTGTAAATGGCCAAAATATTGCGGCAAATAATGTGGATGAATTGCTTGAAAAAATTGAACACCACATTGATATGTGTATTGAGGAAACGTAATAATATTCCATCTCAACAAATCGGCTGGAAGATATTTTTAGTAAAAAACAAATCGTACCGGTGTTAACAGATATTTTTATAAAATAATATGAAGAATAAAGGCTGTTCACAAAGGGGAATTTTGAACAGCCTTTTTATGTGCCGAGGAATGGAAATGAATATATTGAGTCTTTTTAGAGTTAGGAATATTTGGTATGATAGTGATATTTGCAAAAGATAATAAATATGCCTAATAAAGGCAGGGAGAGAAAGGGGGGCTTTGCATAGAATGAGCGATCCTTTTAAAGAAGACATACCGATAGAGACGCGGCGGCGGATATTTCAACAAGAGCTGCAGGTGTTGCGAGAACAAAGACTTATTCCAAAAACAGATTATATTCGAATCAGTCGTTTGTACGATCGCTATAGCATGCAAATGATTCATAAGGAGAAAACGAATCATATTGTAAAAGAAGAAAAGAAAAATGTGATGGAACCGACGATACCATCACAAGAAAAAGTGAAGGAAATTGTTTCTGAAGAACCAATCATTTCACACGAAATAGAAACACCTCAAGTACCAATCGAGCCAGTAATCGTTCCAAAAGTGACAGTAAAGCCTGAAAAAACCGCGGAGCAGCTTCGGGAGCGAAATATTTCCGTTGTGTTAATTACCGGTGTTATTTTTCTATTGTTCGGCGGTCTTATTTTGGCCACTTCCACATGGGGAGAGTTAAATGCTGTTTTAAAAGTGATGAGCATTAGCTTAGTGTCTATGTTTTTTGCCGGTATGGCTTTTATTGCTTCCAAACTGAAAATTAAACAAACAGCCTTTGCCTTTTTAACATTAGCGAGTTTGTTTATCCCCATCTCGATTTTATCTGCTTCCTATTATCAAATTTTTGGAGAATATTTGTCGCTTCAAGGGAACGGAAGAGGGTTGCTTGGGTTAATTGGGGGAGTCATTTGTTTTGCGATTTATATGAAAATTGCTCAATATTTTCAGTCAAAAGTATTTGTGTTGATTTCATTAGTTACTTTTGCGATGACAACGTACTTTGGCCTGGCCTATATCACTTTCTCAAGAGACGTGTTGTTGCTGCTGATGGCCTTATTAAACGTGTTGTTCCTATGGAATCTTGATTATGTGAAGAGCCAGACGAAGCTGATGTTATTTAAACCGTATGTTTTTCAATTTATGATGTTTAAAATAATAGCAGAAACGTTTGTCACCCTTACTTTATTTTCAAATAATAGTATGTATTCATTCACATTACTAATCCTATCTGTATTATTTTTACTATTGGCTGTTAAGCATCAAAAACTTTATTTTCATTTTGTCTTTAGTATCGTGTTTACCTATGGATTTGTTCATACGGTGTATCAATCGTTTTTGAAAGAATATTCAATTGTTGCCTTTGCCATACTGCCGTTGATATTTATCGGTTTGTCCAACTATCTGGGTAAAGGAAATCAAGCATTAGCGACAAGTCTTAGACAGACAAGTTTAGTAACAGGCGGCTTAGTCTTTATCTATGTGAATGCAATGGCGTGGACCGACCAGGAAGCTCAAATCTTTTTAGCTTTGCTCGTGCTAACTTGTCAATTTGTGTATCTTTCTTTTACAACGCAAAGAAAGGCTTACACATATCCAGCTCTTGTTTTATTTAGTTTAGCCTTTGTTTATTTAGGCTTTGCTTTGGATTTAGATTTTTCGAATACGGTAAATTTGCTGTTTGTGATTCAGCTTTTGCTCTATTTAGGTTTATATATCTATCATTCTGAGAAACTACGCTTATTTAAGGAAAGTGCGTTATATATTGCAGGCAGCAGTATGCTAGGTATGTTAACGTTGAAATTAGCTGCATTACAATGGCTTGACCTTAGTGCAGGTTTAGCGATTATTTCCGGATTACTCTATGTTACGTATCGAAAAGATCGCAGCGAAGAGATGAGAAGAGTAAGTGCTTATGGATTCCCAATTAGTTTAGTTGTCGCCTGTATGACACTGTATCCATATTTCAATCAAATAAGTCCATTATATGAAAATAATATAGAAATCAGTGTCCATACGATGATAGTCGCTATACTTTCTATTGGAATCGGCAGTTTGTTTAAGAAAACAGAAAAAGTATTCTTTCATGTGTTTTTTATTGCTGGGCAAGTGTTATCGTTTCTAGCGTTTTTATTCTTAGTTGGCAGCTCGTTGCCTCCACTAGTTATCACGCTGCTAATCACTCTAACGACCGCTATTAACGGATGGTCCGTGCATCAGTATCGTCATCACTTGCTTTGGATCCCGGTTCTTATTACGAGTGTAGGAGTCTATGGTTCACTATTTTCAGTATTCGACTTCAAGCAGCCTTCCTTCAATATTGCGTATTATTTGTTAGGTCCGTTACTTTTCTTATTGCTTGCTGAGTGGCTTGGCAAATACGCAAGGAACGGCAGGCAATATTTCTTTTGGTGGAGTCAGCTGATGAATGTGTTAGCGATTCCTATAGGGTATCTGCTCATCCGCATAGAAGGCGCAACACCTTGGCTTTATGTATTAGTCTTGGCTGTCTATATATGGAGTGCTTTACGAACAAAGATTAATTGGCAAAGATATGTGTTTACTTACGTTGGTTTCGTCACACTTTATGTCCAAGTGCTATTAGTATTTGAACGTTCTTTATTAGTGGAGTATACAATGTCTCTTACGTTAGTAACGACCGCGATTATCATCATCGTGTTGTGGAGCGCAGCTAATAGGGGATGGAAACATCTTATTGAATGGTACTTAATTCCTTTCTTACATTTGGTTACGTTCGTTCATATTGCAGAAGTATATGCCTATGGGTTTCCAGAGAAATGGACAGAAGTTTGGGCAGGGATTGTAACCGTTCTATTAGCTGGTGCTTTATATTTGTTACGGAAGAAGAAGTGGGAAAATGCTACTGTAGCACCGCTTTTATTAGCCTTCATTTATTTTGTGATGTATGCCGGAAATTTATCTCTTGTACTTGGCATGATTGTGTTATTTGTGTTAATGGCTGTCATGCTTCTACTTAGTAAACGAGACTTCTCGGGCCTCATAAAGCGGACAGAATCCACGATCATTATTGATTTTTATCGGATTTTCGGTTTGCTTTATGTAATCGCGATGAATGCGAAAGTGTTTGCGAATACAACGAGTGTGATGAGCTTAGAGATTTTTGTGTCTCTCCTAGTTGTTCTATATTTCCTTGCGATTCGAGTGTGGACCATTGATTTGAAAGAGCGAAAGATATATACGGCGGCTGCCATCACGTTATGTTTATATCCATATCAGGTGATTGTTGAGCAACTGTCTATTCCAGATGTATTTGTTACGGAAGTATATGTTGTGCCGTTATTAATCATTGTGCCGGTGTTATGTAGAAAGATTTTCGCATTTGGAAAAACAACTCAAATCGTTGAGCTCGTTATTGTTTCTTTTCTGTTTTTTGTATTAATTTTTGATGCAATGGAAGGGAATACATTAACAGATGCGTTGATTATCGGAACGATTTCTTTAATCTCTCTGTTATTCGGATTTATGATGAAATATAAATCGTTCTTCCTGGCTGGAACAGGGACGATTTTACTTAATATTTATATGAATACGAATTCGTTATGGGGGCAAATGCCATGGTGGTTTTATTTAATTATTGGTGGTATTTTGCTCATTGCTGTTGCTAGCTTTTTTGAGTGGAAAAAACAAAAAGAAAACACAACTTCGAGGGAAATATTGGAAAGGAACAAACAACGAATTAAAAATTGGTTTAATAAATGGAGTTAGACACCGAAATATGTAGAGAATTTTACTTTATCTTTCCTCAAAAAAAACGGTAAGCGAATATGCTTACCGTTTTTTTTGAGGTTTATTTGTCTTTTTCATACGCAATAACGATAACTTCTTTATTCGTTTCAGTACGTAATTTGCTTTCGAATTGTTGTAAATCTTGAAGAGCATCTTGCGATAGGCTTGCTGCAGTATAATCTTGTTCTGAGTTCATTGTTCATCGCTCCTTTTAACTGTTTACTTGTATAGGTTATCCAGTATGAGCGGATTTATACGATTTTTATCGAGCTGTTTGGCATGAGCAAGATAATAAGCTGAATTAGCAGATAAGCAAAGAAAAATCGGTGCAATGAACTAAAAATCGTTCGTTGCACCGATTGATGAGTTATTGAGTTACTAATTGTTGTAGTCTTTCTGCCACTTCTTCTTCAGTTAAGTTATGCTCAGCTACATAGCGGTTGCGTGGATGCACGCGGCATTCATGAGAACAGCTGCGCAGGTGCTTATGTTCACTTTCCTCGCTCGCTAAGATTTTCTTATTACATTCTGGGTTTGCACAGTTTACATAGCGTTCACAAGGTTCGCCAGTAAAATAGTCGCGACCAACAATGACGTGCTCTTTTTGATTAATTGGAACAGAGATTCTTTCATCAAATACATACATTTGTCCGTCCCAAAGCTCACCTTTTACTTCAGGGTCTTTCCCATACGTAGCGATTCCGCCGTGCAGTTGACCAACATCTTTAAAACCTTCACGAACGAGCCAGCCTGAGAATTTTTCGCAGCGAATACCGCCTGTGCAATAGGTTAACACTCTTTTTCCTTCAAACATTTCTTTATTGTCACGTACCCATTGCGGTAAATCACGGAAGTTTAAAATATCTGGTTTAATTGCTCCGCGGAAATGACCTAAGTCATATTCATAGTCATTACGAGCATCGAGTACAACTGTATTTTCATCCTGCATTTCTTCAAAAAATTCTTTTGGACTTAAATGGCGGCCTGTTAGCTCATTCGGGTTAATATCATCTTCTAAGCGAAGTGTAACAAGTTCTGGACGAGCGCGAACTTTCATTTTAGGGAAAGCATGCTCATCTGCTTCGTCTATTTTGTAAACCATATCCGCAAATCGCGGATCGTTTTTCATCATTTCAATATATTGATTTGTTTGTTCAACTGTACCAGAAACAGTACCATTGATTCCTTCCTTCGCAATTAAAATACGGCCTTTTAACCCGTGCTGGATACAAAATGCTCGATGTTCAGCCGCATATTCCTCAGGATTTTCAATCGTTACATACTTATAATACAGTAATACTCTGTATGGTTTATTTTCTGTCATCATTTTTTTACCACCTATTGGTTATATTTGCAAGGTATAATGTATTTAGGCAGATGATCTATTTAAAACATTTCTCTTACAGACCATTATTGTATCAAATTATTGCGTAAAAGATAAGAAAACAGCTTATTTTCCAAAAAGTGACCAAGAGGTGAAGGAAATGTTACAAAACTTAGTGAAATATCCGATTATTCAAGCTCCAATGGCAGGAGGAGCATCCAATCCTGTATTAGCCGCTGCAGTATCAAATGCAGGGGGCTTAGGTTTTCTAGCTGCTGGTTATAAAACAGCCGAAGATGTGCGAAAAGAAATTGTCCAAACCAGACAAATGACAGAAAAGCCTTTCGGTGTAAATGTATTTGTCCCAAGCGATGAATCAGTGGATGAAGGCGTTTTAGCGGAGTATCGGCAAAAAATTGAACAAGAAGCTTTAAAGATTGAAACAACCATTGGAGAAGCATACAGTGATGATGATGAGTGGAGTCAAAAAATAGCTGTTTTAAAAGAAGAAAAAGTACCGGTTGTCAGCTTTACATTTGGGTGCCCAGCGGAAGAAGTCATTCGTGAACTCCAACAGGCAGGCTCAATTGTTATCGTGACCGTTACAAATGTAGAGGAAGCAAAAATTGCGCAAGAGCGAGGAGCGAATGCCGTTTGTGTACAAGGAATAGAGGCAGGGGGTCATCGTGGTTCTTTTAAGAATGAAACAGAAGAAGACTATGGGCTACTCGTATTAATTCGCCTAATCCAACAAGAAATAGACCTGCCGATTATTGCAGCAGGTGGAATTATGAATGGGAAAGACGTTGCCGCGGTACTAACAGCAGGTGCAACGGCCGCTCAATTAGGAACCGCTTTTCTTCGTTGTCCAGAGAGTGGAGCGAGTTCTGTTCATAAAGCAGCACTCGTTGATTCTCGATTTGAAAAAACTGCTTTGACACGTGCTTTTAGCGGCCGACGTGCACGCGGGTTAGTCAATTATTTTTTAACAACTTATAGTGCTGAAGCGCCAGCGGCTTATCCACATCTTCACCATATGACGAAGACGATGCGAAAGGTAGCCGGGCAAAAAAATGAACCAGAGCTTATGGCATTGTGGGCAGGGCAGGGGCATAGACTAGCCAAGGAGCTGCCAGCAGGAGAAGTCGTTCGAGAAATCGTACAGATGGCTAATTTAAAATTTTAGGCATGAAAATAGCCCCTAAGGTTAATCTATTATTGATTACATTTACGTAAAGGGGTTTTTATAGTTATGACGCAATCCAAACGACAACAAGAAAGACAGTGGACAAAAAGAAAACAATCGCAAAATCCTCATGGAAAAGTTAACTCTTTTGAGCAATTAGCTGAGGGGACATTAAAAAGTGAAGCTAATAAGGAATAACATGATTTCCGCAGGAATTTGAAAATATTAATTAAACGATAAACATGCCATTCTATACGGTATAGAATGGCATGTTTATTTGTGTGATTAAAAAGAAGTAAGGTTTTGTTGGTCAGCAACAAAACCTTATTTGAATATAAAACAAAAGGATGACGAAAGATACTGGACTTCCTCACATACATATAAGAAGGGATGGCTAAATAGAGGAGTGTTAAAGTGAATCGTTCTATATGGATTCTTTGGATGTGGAGGATAGGATTTCTTCTCCTTTTATTCTGGTTAATACCGTATTCATGGGCATTAATTTTAGCTTTGTTTACAGCGCTTTTATTAAATGGGATTGTAGATTGGTTGTGTAAAAGTTTTTCGATGAAACGGTTATGGGCAGTTTTTATTGTATTCGTTTTGTATGTGGGGAGTTTAACGACTTTAACTTTTCTGTTAATCTCTGTTCTAACGAGGCAAATGATTACTGTTTCGGAAAAGGTGCCAGATATTGCGAGAGAGTTGTATCAAACGGTGATGCTCCCATTCATTAAACAGTGGGAGCAATATTCCAAAACTCTTCCGGCTGATACGATTTGGTCTATTGAAAATGCAATGGAAAGAGGAATTCGTTCGTTAGAAGGCTTTACGCAAAACTTTGTACAAGGAACGGTTCAGTTTGTTACATCAGTGCCGGCTTTATTTATTGATTTGTTAATTTATTTAATTGCCGTGTTTTTAATTTGTTTAGAACTGCCGGTTATCAGGGAAAGGGTGAAACAGTTTTTTAGAGATTCCACTTACCAAAAGATTTCTTTCGTGTATCAAGATTTAAGTATAGCAGCCGTTGGTTTTTTGAAAGCACAGGTGTTGCTTAGTTTACTTACGTTTGTTATGGCGTACGCAGGCTTATGGTTATTAAACGTTCCTTATACCTTATTACTTACTTTGTTAATTGTTATTGTGGATATTTTGCCTATTCTAGGAACAGGTTCCGTGCTTGTGCCATGGGCAATCATCGTTTTCTTTCAAGGGAATCAGCATTTGGCAATTGGTTTATTGCTTCTCTTTCTTGTCATTACAATAGTGAGAAGAACGGTCGAACCAAAAGTTTATTCGGCTAATATGGGATTAACACCGTTAGCCGCTTTAATCAGTTTATATTTAGGATTTAAGCTGCTCGGATTTATTGGGCTTTTTGTTGGTCCCGCTTTAGTGATTGTCTATGAAACATTAAAAAAGGTAGGGGTAATTAAGCCTAATTTTAAACTTTAGAAGCTTTTAAACTTTTGATTAACGTCGTTTATGTTTTTTACCTTTTTGCCTTTTCCCTGACAGTGGGAACAACTGCGTGAGAAGAATTGGAGAAATTTCTTTTTTCCTCTTCCTTTGCAGTGTTGACAGATTGAGATGACTTTCATGTTTCTACCTCCTTGAAGTCGTTTTTACTAACAGTATCGAGCAAGAAGGGAATAATTATACTTAATTACAATAATTTAGGATGAATAAAGATATCTGTTAAATTATAGTATATGTGCAATAGAGCAGAAATGAGCACAACAAAAACCCCGCGCTTATAAAAGTGCGGGGTTTTTGTGTTTATGAAACAATCTCTGTTTTGGAGATGATTGGGAAATCCTTCACCTCTGCCACTTCCGTAATGACTGTAGCTGGTTTGTAAATTTCAATATAGTGAATATGATGATCTTCCATTTCTTTTATTTTAAAATGATAATCACCATACTTGAGAACATCGCCTTGCTTAGATTCATAGTTCTCCGTTAAAATCCAGCCGCCCATTGTATCGATATCTTCATCATCAATATCAATTTTGAGTAAATCATTGATCTCGCTAATTAATACTTTTGCATCGATGATATAGTGATCGTCTTTGAGTTTACGAATATCTGGAACCTCGTCTAAGTCGAATTCGTCGCGAATATCGCCGACAATCTCTTCTAGAATATCTTCAACTGTAACGAGTCCTGATGTACCGCCATATTCATCCATTAAAATAGCCATATGAATTCGTTCTTTCTGCATTTTGACTAATAAGTCATGAATAGGGATGCTATCGATCACTCGAATGATTGGACGAATATACTGTTCAATCGTTTGAGTTGACTGGTTGCTCTTATCAATCATTTGCGTAAATAGTTCTTTCATGTTGACCATCCCGATGACATGGTCTTTATCCCCATCAATAACAGGATAACGTGTGTATTTCTCTTCTGATAAAACTTCAAAAAATTGTTGAATCGTATCTGTTTTAGATAATGTGGCAATCTCTGTACGAGGTACCATGATTTCTTTTGCAATCCGATCATCGAATTCGAAAATTTTGTTTACATATTTAAACTCAGATTGGTTAATTTCACCACTCTTATAACTTTCTGAAACGATAATACGAAGCTCTTCTTCTGTATGAGCGATATCATGTTCAGATACAGCTTTTAAACCAAACATTCTTGTAAGCATTCGCGCGCTTCCATTCAGTATCCAAATAAATGGGTACATGATTTTGTTAAACCAAATTAATGGTTTCGATACGAGTAAAGTTACTTGCTCGGCTTTTTGGATCGCTAACGTTTTTGGTGCCAATTCTCCGACAACTACGTGAATAAAGGTAATAAGGGAAAAGGCAATGATAATTGATAAAATATGAGCAACAGAATTAGGGATATGAAGTTGAGTTAGAAGCGGTCCTAAAATTCTTTCAACAGTCGGTTCTCCCAGCCAACCAAGACCAAGTGCGGTAATCGTAATACCAAGCTGACAGGTGGATAAATACTCATCCAAATTAGAGGTTACTCGTTTTGCCTGAATGGCATTCGCTTTTCCTTCTTCAATTAATTGGTCAATTCTTGTACTCCTTACTTTAACAATTGCAAACTCTGAAGCTACAAAAAATGCTGTCAAAGCAATTAGAATGGCAATCAAAACCAAGTTTATTATGTCCAAATAAGTCTCCCTTAACTCGCCTTTAAGGCGAATCAGGAGTCCACCTCCTAGATTTTTAAAATATACTGAATTTTTGTTCATTAAATATGTGATGCTGGATTACGACGAGACGGGAGCTACAAGAACTTTTTCCGTGAATAAGTGCTGTAAGATTAGTAGCTTCTTCCGTATACACTTTTGCATCGGAATACGTAGTATCCGCTCGTCACTACGAATATCCTTTAATGCCCCATCCAATCACCTCGAATTCTAATTAATTAAATATCTTCATTATAGAAACAGTCATAAATTTCGTCAAACCGACTAGAAGGGCTAATTTGACGATTATTGCTTAATATATGAATGTTTTAAAGGAATATTAGCGTTTTTTAGCCGTTTTCTTTACTTCTCTCTTAATATTATAGAATATTCAGTCAATTTTTCCTCTTTTTGAAATAGTCACTTACAGTATATGGTTGCTTGTTCATTCATTCCTGTATCGTTGAAAAAAATAGAAGCATGAAGATTAATTTTTTTATTCTTTCTGACATATTGTGTAGAAACGGACGGGCTCATGATGGGGGGATTTATATATCATATATTGAAAAGGTAGCGGCGACGATTGTTGGCAGCTTGCTTCTTGGAATTGCTATCAACTTTTTTTTGGTTCCTTATCATTTATTAGATGGCGGATTGATTGGACTTGGGCTTATTATTCATTATTATTTTCAGCTTCCTGCTGGATTGAGCATTATTTTACTTAGTGCACCCCTTTATGCCTATGTTTGGTTCTTTGAAAGGAGTTGGCTCTTTCGCAGTTTAAATGGTTTACTCGTTTCTTCCTTGTGTATCGATCTTTGTTCAAACATTATTATACATTGGAAGGTGCCAATTGCGCTTAGTGCTATATTAGGCGGTTTATTAATTGGGTTAGGTATTGGTCTTATGCTTCGTTATGAAACATCAACAGGAGGAACAGATATGCTGGCTCACATTATTTCTAAAAAAAGCGGATGGAATGTCGGGTTAATTATTTTGTTCCTAGATAGTTGTGTACTCGTATCAGGTATTAATATTGTTGGTGTAACCATCTTTTGTTATTCTGTGCTCACCATTATTGCTGGAGCTTTTATGACGTCGATTACGGTGAGGAGGTCCTGGTGATTTTTTTGTATAAAATCATCCCTTTTGGGTAAATATGGAATTTAGTGGGAGGTTGGTAAAGACGAATATTCCACTATATTTCATTTTAACATAAAGGAAGTTATGCGATGAAGAAATTACCAGCGTTTAGTATACTGCTCGTACTTGTACTATTAGCAGGATGTCAAGAAACAGAAATGCCAGAGGGGAAGGAAGTAAATAGTACGGTTACTACTCCGTTAGTCGCTTCAATTTCAAGTGTGGGCGATCTTGTAGCAGGCAAGGAGATTATTATTGAGGCTTCAGTGAAACAAGGAAAGGAAGTCATTCAGGAAGCGGATGAAGTGCTTATTGAAATTCGAAAATCTGGAAGCGATGAGCGAACGATGTTAGGTGCGAAAAATATTGGAGAAGGTAAGTATCAAGTATTACATACGTTTCCGGATAGCGGAAAATATTTTGTAATCGCTCATGTAACGACAAAGGGTCTTCATGTTATGCCAGAGAAAGAATTTGTAATCGAAGAGCATAAGCCTTCAGAAACATCGGCTCATCCAAGTTCGGACTTTTCTATTGAGTTCTTTAATAACCGGGCAAAAGCTGGACAAAAGTCTGATGTGGAAGCAGCTATAATCTTAGATGGAAAACCGTTAACAGCGGCGAATGTGAGCTTTGAAGTTTGGAAAGAGGGAAGCGAAGAAAGCCATTTTATTAAAGCGATTGAAAAAGAGAGCGGGAAATATCAAAATAAAGTATCCTTCCAAGAGGAAGGTACTTATAAAATCCAAGTACATGTGGAAAAAGGCGAGCTCCATGAGCATCAATTACAAACGATTGAAGTGGAGTAAGACAGGGAAGAGACTGACTGTAAAGTTGGTCTTTTTTTTGTGAAGTTGAAATAACTATTATGAATAGAGGGACGAGCGATTTCGAAAATACAATAAGGGAGAACGGGCTAATTATGTCAGAATGGATTATGTTAGCTTTGCAGTTTTTTTCGGATTTAGGGTACATAGGCATTATGTTAGGGTTGATGGTGGAAGTCATCCCAAGTGAGTTAGTACTAGGGTACGGTGGATATTTAGTAGGAATTGGACAATTGACTTTTAGTGGAGCTTTAATTGCAGGGGTAATTGGGGGGACATTAGCCCAGCTCTTTCTATATTGGGCCGGTTATTTTGGAGGCAGGCCATTTTTATTGAAATATGGTAAATATGTATTGATTAAAGAAAAGCATATAACGATGGCAGAGGAGTGGTTTGAGCGTTATGGGGTAGCGGTAATTTTTACGGCACGCTTCATTCCTGTTGTGCGCCATGCCATTTCCATCCCGGCAGGCATTGCGAAAATGTCTCATTGGAAGTTCCTTATTTATACTGTTGCGGCAATTATTCCATGGACCGTTTTATTTTTGCTATTAGGGAAATTGCTTGGGGAAAATTGGCAAGAGGTGAGAAGTTTTGCGACGCCATATATTATTCCGCTAACTGTCCTATCTGTATTGTTTATTAGTGGATATATTATGTGGAGTCAGAAACGCACACCTCCGATTATAACCGTGAAGAAAATGAACGATTATAATCGGAAGAGCTAGAGGAAGAAGGGGTTCCTAAAAGTGAAAATATCCTTCAAAGGAGTTATGAAGGACAAAATCCAGGAAACAAGCAAAGGAGCTGTCCGTTTTTAGACAGCTCCTTTTGTCAGGATTCTTCTAGTTGATTGTCTACTTGTAATATCGGTTGTTTCACTTTCTGTACTTCAATAAATTTAATTGTATGATCTTCCATTTCGATAACTTTAAAAGCAAAATCTTGTTTTTGAATGATATCACCAAGAGATACATCATAATTTTCTGTTAAAATCCAGCCGCCAATCGTATCGATATCTTCATCATCAATTTCTAGGTCTAGTAAATCATTGACTTCCTTAACGAGTAATTTTGCATCAAGAATATAATGTCCATCTGAAAGAACTTGTATAGACGGTACTTCGTCATTGTCAAACTCATCACGAATTTCACCGACAATTTCTTCGAGTATGTCTTCCACTGTAACAAGCCCAGCGGTCCCGCCGTATTCGTCCATAACAATAGCCATATGAATCCGTTCTTTCTGCATTTTTAGCAGCAGATCATGAATCGGGATATTTTCCATTACTCGGATGATAGGGCGAGTATATGTTTCAATTTTGTTAAAGCGATTATCTTGTTTTTTGATTAAATCAGCGAACACTTCTTTTAGGTTAACTAAGCCAATTACATGGTCTTTATCGCCTTCCACAACAGGATAGCGTGTATACCGTTCTTGCTTCGCCATGTTGACGAAATCTTCAAGTATTTCGTCCTTTGAAATGGTCAAAATTTCTGTTCGCGGTACCATAATTTCCTTGGCAAGACGATCATCAAACTCAAAGATATTACTTACATATTTGAATTCCGACTGGTTGATTTCTCCATTTTCATAACTATCGGATAAGATAAATCGTAACTCTTCCTCAGAATGGGCTTCATTTTCATTCGTTTGCTTAAATCCAAGCATTTTTACTACGGCACGAGCTGAATGATTCAGCAGCCAAATAAAAGGAAAGGCAATTTTATGAAAGAATAGTAACGGTTTAGCAAGCAGCAGCGTCACTTGTTCTGCTTTTTGGATAGCGACCGTTTTTGGCGCTAATTCACCTACAACAACGTTTAAAAAAGTAATAAGCGAAAAGGCAATAATAAATGATAAAATTTCGGCTGCTTGAGCTGGAATATGTAATAAATCAAACCAAGGTTTAATGAGATGTAGAACAGTAGGTTCACCAAGCCAACCTAATCCCAAAGCTGCAATGGTAATCCCAAGTTGTGTTGCCGACAAATATTCATCCAGATTGGATATCACTTTTTTTGCGGCCATTGCATTTTTATTTCCTTCTTCGATGAGCTGATCAATTCTAGAGCTGCGAACTCGGATAATAGAAAATTCCGAAGCAACGAAGAAAGCTGTTAATGCAATTAAAAGAATAACTAGTATTAAATTAAAAGTGTCCAATTAGTGCGAGATACAAATCAAATCTATGGAGTTTGATCGATCTCAGTCACCTCCCAAAATACAATAAAATTTATAAAGTCATACCTCTGCCTCAATAACGGTACGAAAGTAGTTCTAACTATTTATTATTTTATCGCTTATTCATTTTAATTGAAAGCTTCGTTAAATCTTATTCATAGCCTAATGGAAAGTTAATATTAGTATACGGAAATAGGATTCATTCCATTAAAAAATTAATAGTGTCCTTCTATGAAATAATGCCCATAAAAAAATTCACCTTCAAATAGGAAGATGAATCGTAAAGGTTGTTAAGAAATTTGAAGAATTACATGTAAGAGAGCCGCCATGTTTTTCAATAATTTCTTTACAAACAAATAAGCCAAGTCCAGTTCCTTTTGTTTTGGTGGTGACGAAAGGATCAAAAATAGTTGGCAATACATCGTCTGGGATTTTTGGACCGTTATTAGCAATCGTTAAGAGTAATCCTTCTCTAGATTGTGTACCAGAAATAGTAATAGTCGGTACAGAGGTTGTGGGAATGACATCTAGTGCGTTTAAGATAATATTTAACAATACTTGACGTATTTCTTCCTTAGAGCCGCTAATCATTATATCGTCTGGAATGGCATACGAAACGGTAGCATTTGCATCTAATATGCTTGGATAAAGAAATTCAATAACATCATCGACAAGCTTTGAAATAGAAAAGGAATCAATATATTCACTTGCTTTTTCTTTCTTTGATAAATTTAGAAATTGTGTGATTCGACTGTTTAGTTGATTAAGTTCACTTGAGATAATATCTAAATATTTTACTTCTGGATGTTCCGATTGTAGCAATTGGATAAATCCCATAATGGATGTTAATGGATTTCTAAATTCATGAACAAAGCTAGATGTCATTTGACCGAGCAGAGTCAAGCGGTCTTTATGTGTCTGACTAATGAAATAGTACTGTTCTTCTAGCGATTTTGTTTGTAATTTTGCGTAATAAGTAATGGTCTGTTGAACCAATTGATCGAGTGAACGGTTAATTTCGTTAATGAGACGAAGTGAATCACAGGGTGTTAAATGTAAGGTAAGTACTTCTTCTATCATAATGGATCTTCCAGCCGTAATCGTTTTAGTGAATTCCTCCATACTCATAATCTGAAGCAATTGTTCTGTCGCAATATTTTCCGATAATGAATCTAAACACTCTTCAAGCGTTGATTGCTGCTTTTTCATTTTTTCTATAAATAGTTTGAAAAAATGTTCGACTTTTTCTCCGGAAAGGGAGAATTGCGTCCACTGGCTAATAATACGATCTTTATGATCCATTAAGAAATCAATTGCTGTAGCGTTATTAAATAGCATCTCGCCCTCCATTGACAGGAAAAGATTTTTTCGTTGATTATTCCTATTTCGCTAATAGGAAACGAAAATCCTTTAACTTCTAAAGAAAATTATGCAAAAATTCTAAAAAAAACGATTTTTCGTATCTTTATAACTAGTAAAAAGGCTGTATTCAATAATAAGCCAGTAATCAACAAAGTCATATAATAGAGCCAATTATTTCGCTAATAGGAAACGAAAATCCTTTAACTTCTAAAGAAAATTATGCAAAAATTCTAAAAAAACGTTTTTTTTGTGTCTTTATAACTAGTAAAAAGGCTGTATTCAATAATAAGCCAGTAATCAATAAAGTCATATAATAGAGCCAATAAAAAAGTAACCAACAAAATAGCTGTTGGTTACTGTTGTGAAGTCGTATAAGGTTCTATATGAATGATTGCATATTTAACATTATGTTCCGATAGTAAGTTTTGTTCGACTTTGACCGTGATTTCATGGCTTTCAATAACCGTTAAAAGCGGGTTTACATGAACGGTTGCTTCAACAAGAATTTCATTTCCGTGCATACGAGCTTTAATTTCGCTCATTTCCTTAACGCCTTCTGTTTTTGAAATGGTCACGCCAATTTTTTGTAATAACTCTTCATCAAATCCATCTGTTAAGGAGTGGGAAGCGTCTAGGAAAATCTCGACAGCTGTTTTACAAATAATAATTCCGACAACGATAGCAGCGACTCCATCGAGCCATGCGATGCCGATATAGGTTCCTAAAATTCCAACTAAAGCACCTACACTAACGAGCGCATCCGATCGATTATCTTGTGCAACCGCATAAATGGAAGCACTATTTATTTTTCGACTAAGCGCTGCATTATAACGATAAATAACGTACATAAATACCGCGGAGAATAATGCTGTAACCGCTGTCAAGATGTTAGGTGATTGCGTATCTTCTGTAAAAAAATCTTCAATAGCACCGGTAATGACATCAATACCGACCGTAATCATGATAAAAGCAGCGATTAAAGAAGCAATTGTTTCTGCACGCAAATGGCCATATGCATGATTTTTATCTGGCGGGATTTTTGAAATTTTTAATCCAATTAATACGGCAACCGAAGCGACAATATCCGTCGCATTATTTAATCCATCTGCCCATAAACCTTTGGAGTGACCGAAATAGCCCACCGTTAATTTCAGGGCTGATAAAAATATGTAAGCAAGGATGCTAATATAAGCCCCTCTTTCAGCTGAAATAGAATTTTGATCTGTATGCATAATTGTACCCCCATTGCAAACTTGCGTATTAACGATATCAGATGAAACCGTAGTGGGTCTATAGAAACAATGTCTCCTTCATCCATTTAAATTGTATCTTTGCATTTGTATTGTAGGGCCAAAAATAAGTTGGTCACAGCTAAAAATACATCCTTAATTAGGAAGGAAGAGAAGATTAGTACTTGTTTTATGAGCAAACTAGTAGTATATTCTAACCTAGGATAAAAATTAAATACGTCCACAAGGGGAGCCGAAGAGGCTGAGAGTGAGCGAATGAGTTCTGACCCTATGAACCTGTTAGTTAATGCTAGCGTAGGGATGTGGTTTTGGATATAAAGCAATACGGGCCATCCATTACCGCCCTAGTATTGCTTTTTTGTTTGGAAAAAGCAATTCGGGCAGCTCATCTCGCTTCTCTAATTAGGAGAAGGAGGAAGTACAATGAATAACAAAACACTATTTTTAGTGGAAGTAGCTATTTTTGCGGCTTTGGCGTTGCTGCTTGATTTTGTATCAGGTGCGATTATGGGAAGGTTTTGGCCGCAAGGAGGTTCTATTTCCCTTGCGATGGTTCCTGTTTTTTTAATGGCCTTTCGTTGGGGAGTTAAAGGCGGAGTCCTTACTGGAGTTTTATTAGGAGGATTGCAAATTATAACGGGAGCCATTCCTTATCATTTTGCTTCATGGATTATAGATTATTTCTTAGCTTTTGGAGTCGTAGGGTTCGCTGGTGTATATGTGAATAAGGTAAATGTGAGCTTAAGGGAAGGAAACTATTCGAAAGCTAACTTTTACATTATAAGCGGAGTGTTGTTAGGAAGCTTTTTACGATTTTTATGTCATTTTGCTTCTGGTATTATTCTTTATGGAGAGTATGCGCCGCCAGGCCAACCAGTCGCGCTTTACTCGCTCGTTTATAATGGTACGTATATGCTAGGATGCTTTGTACTATCTGCTATTATCGTGGCCATGCTTTATTCAACGGCAAGAAATGTATTAATGAGAAAAGCGTATTAAATCTTCAGTCGGATCTGTTATAGGTCCGGCTTTTTCTATCGTTTAATTTTTAAGTGTTCGTGAATATGGTTGTTCCATTTGATTTGCGGCTTAAATGAGCCGTAAATTAATCTATGAAAAAAGCTGAGCAAGTATGAAAGTCTCTCGCTCAGCTTGGTATGAAAAAATCCTATGGATATGGTTGACTATCCAGGGTGCTTAAAAGCTTTTAATACACTTTATCACCGTTAAAGATAGAGTTTTTAACGATAACGTAATCTACATTGCGGATTGCTTCTAACTTATTTCCACCTGCATAAGAGATAGAGGACTGAAGATCTTGCTCCATTTCTGTTAATGTATCTTGCAAAGAACCTTTGTGCTCGACGAACATTTTCTTGCCTTCTACGTTTTTCTTTTCGCCTTTTTGAAATTCTGAAGCAGAACCAAAGTATTCTTTATAGAGTTTTCCATCTTTCTCAAACGTTTCTCCTGGTGATTCTTCATGTCCAGCAAATAATGAACCAATCATGACCATAGTTGCACCAAATCTAATCGATTTAGCGATATCGCCGTGTGTACGAATTCCTCCGTCAGCAATAATCGGCTTGCTTGCTGCCTTTGCACACCAACGCAGTGCAGCTAATTGCCAACCACCTGTTCCAAATCCGGTTTTAATTTTTGTAATACATACCTTTCCTGGCCCGATGCCTACTTTTGTCGCATCCGCACCAGCATGCTCTAATTCTCTTACGGCTTCTGGAGTGCCTACATTTCCAGCAATCACAAAACTATCAGGTAAGTATTTTTTAATATGTTGAATCATCTCTATGACTGCATTCGAATGACCGTGTGCAATATCAATTGTAATGTATTCAGGTACAAGCTGTTCCTCTGCTAATTGTTGGATAAATTCATACTCTTCATCTTTAACTCCAACGCTAATCGATGCGATTAATCCTCGTGATTGCATATCTTTAATAAAAGATACTCGCTTCTCTGGTTCGAAGCGATGCATCACATAAAAGTAGCCATTTTCTGCTAAGTAAATAGCAATCTTTTCATCTATAATAGTCTGCATATTGGCAGGTACTACAGGTAACTTAAATGTATGTTTCCCTAAAGTTACCGTTGTATCACATTCAGAACGGCTCTGTACTATACATCTTGCCGGAATTAATTGAATATCTTCATAATCAAACACATTATCCATGTTTTACACCTCTAAATACGAATATTTAATTAATGCTAAATAAAAATGTTCGTCCAATGGGTAATTTACATCATTATTATCAGTTTGTCAAAGCTTTTTATACTATAAGATTTCGCTTAGTGTTTTTTCTGATTTAAAAATTTTTTTAAAATCGAGTGAACGAAATTGGAAAGCAAAACGTCATAATAATAAATCGAAGCGGCGGAGGGAGGGAGAGCATGGAAGAAAGAGAGTGGGTTACTGCTGCAAAAAAGGGAGATGAGTACGCATTAGCTCAGTTGTTTCAACAAAATTATTCGTTTCTTGTTCATTATTTAATTAAGTTAACATATAGCCTTGAGCAGGCAGAAGATCTAGCGCAAGATACGATGGCAAAAGCGATTGAACATGTAGCGAAGTTCAATGGAAAATCGAAGTTTTCAACATGGCTGATCTCCATTGCCACACGCTTATATATCGATCAAAAACGAAGGCAAAAACGAGAACAATCGTGGCAAAAGCAGGAGCAAGCGTTAAGGATGATTCGGTGGCAGGCACAATCCGTTAATGAAGATTGGCACATGATGTTAGAGTCATTAGGAAAGTTAAAGGATGATTTTCGAATCCCCATTTTGCTAAAACATTACTATGGGTATTCGTACGAAGAAATTGCCGCTATGCTGCAAATAGCAGAAGGAACGGTAAAGTCCCGTGTTCATAAAGGAATTCAAATGGTGAGAAAGGAGTTAAATGAAGATGACAAAGGACAATATCCCGTCGGAAAAACAGTCGAGCAAAACTGAAGCAGAGTTTGTACAATCTATGAATCATAGTTTTGAAAAATTAGAGCAATCCTTTTCATTTACAACTCCAGATGTCAATTTTTTTGAACAAAAAATTGCAGAACAAAAAAAGCAAATACGGAAAAAGTGGCGTCAGGATCTTCTCCTGTTTAGTACGATAGCCATCATTATCCTTAGCCTGATGTTTACAGCGTTTTTTCAACAGCCCTATGTATTTGTCTTTTTACAAGTTATGACTGTCATTTCTTTAGTTGGCTATACAGGGTATGAATTTAGGAAGAGAAAGGAGCGGGTACATCATGAGTAAAGTCGATTTATATATACTGCCTATAGTTGCCCTGCTGCTGCTCATTCAAAGTATTTATTTGTTTACGGACGCTAGAAAAAATGGAATGAACTATTGGTTTTGGGGCATTATTGGGTTAATTCAAACACCTATGCCGCTTATCTTTTATTTATTAGTTAAACGTTCGCGAAAAAAAGAGGAGGATGAATTAAATGATTATCGTGACTACTGATTTTGTACCTGGAAAAGAAATTACAGAATTAAAGGGATTCGTTCGAGGGAACTGTGTCCAGTCTAAACATATTGGAAAGGATATTCTGGCAGGCCTTAGAACGATTGTTGGTGGTGAAATTGACGAATATACAGAAATGATGACAGAGGCGCGGCAGAAGGCTATTGGCAGGATGACAGAAGATGCAAAGGAAAAAGGGGCTAATGCGATTATTGCCGTTCGATTAGAAACTTCATCGATCATGCAAAATGCATGTGAGATTATTGCGTATGGTACGGCTGTTTATGTGGAATAGGCGTTCTTTATGAAGCTTGAAAGGGTGGAGACATATGGAAACATTTGATTTTATGTTAATTTTGCCATTAGTCATGCTGCAGCTTATTTTAATCATTATTACTTTACTAGATGTAGCGAAACGGGACGTATCGACTTTACAAGGAGAAAGTAAGCTCATTTGGGTATTAGTAATTTTGTTTATTAATATAATCGGTCCAATTATGTATTTAGTGATTGGAAAGAAAAAAGGGTAGATGGGGGAATTTTTTTATGATTTATTGTAAAGATTTAGTGAAAACTTTTCAATCATCAACCGCTGTGAAAGGCATTAATTTAGATATCAATCAATTTGGTTGTTTCGGTTTTTTAGGGGGAAATGGTGCGGGGAAAACGACAACTTTAAGAATGCTCGCGGGGCTCGCTAAACCGACATCTGGAGAAATAAAGGTAGCAGGTGTTGATGTTGTGAAAGAAAAAGATAAGATTGCTCATCTTCTTGGATATCTTCCGCAACATCCTGCTTTCTTTGACCATATGACTGGAAAACAGTGGGTGTATTGGGTTGGAGAATTATTTGGTTTGTCTAAAGAAGTGATTGCGGAGCGAACGGAATCATTATTAAAAGATTGTGGAATATGGGAAGCACGAAATCGGAAAATTGGAGAATATAGTGGAGGAATGAAACAACGCCTTGGTTTGGCTCAAGCGTTAATTAATCAACCGAAAGTGCTTATTTTAGATGAACCTGTTTCGGCTTTAGACCCTGTTGGACGCTATGAAGTATTACAGATGATTTCAAAACTAAAGAGAGATATGACGATTTTTATGTCTAGTCATATTCTAGAAGATGTCGAAAAAGTGGCGGATCATATTACGGTTATTGATAAAGGGAACATCCTGATTACATCGAGTTTAGCAGAATTAAAAAATAGGCATTCACACCCGATTATTACATTTGAACTGCTAGAGACGAATCATGAGTTTCTTCACATTTTAAATAATCAAGAGTGGATTGAAACGGTTCGAATGAATCTTAATGAATACCAAGTGACAGTGAAAGAACTAGAGATGGCTAAAAGACAGTTACCAAAACTTATCACGAATCAAAATTTGACGTTAATTAATTATCGAATTGAAACTGCGTCATTAGAGGATATTTATTTAAGGTTGGTGAGTTAATGTGTCTATGTTTTATACGTTATTAAAAAAAGAAATGAATGAATTAGTAAGCTCACATAAATTGTTAATTGTACCGATTGTATCGATTATTTTGATGATTACGTATCCAATTTCAATCAAGCTTCTTCCTACCTTGTTAGAGAGGGAATTACCAAAAGGGGCTACTGTGGATATACCGATGCCTACTGCACATGAAATTATGGCGAACGTCTTTTTGAATTTTGAAATGATGGGTGTATTAATTCTTATTCTTATTTCGATGGGAACCATTTCTGGTGAAAGAGATAAATCAATTGCACCGATGGTTTTAGTTAAGCCGGTCGGCCGAAATGTCTACTTTCTATCTAAATGGTTCACTTATTCCTTATTAGCTAGTGTAAGCTTTTTAATTGGAATGACAATAACAAGTTATTATACGAATTATCTTTTCGAGGAAAAACTAATTTGGGAAGACGTTGCTCTGGGCACCTTGTTGTATCTACCTATTTTATTATTTGTTATTACGCTTTCAATCTTTTTTTCTTCTTTTGTAAAAAATTCTGTATCAGGTGGTTTGCTTGCGTTTGTTACGTATCTTGTGATTACAAAAGTTCCTCAATATTTGCATGATTCGCTTCAATCTATTTCACCTTATAATCTGATACAAAATGCAAATCAAGTAATAAATGGAGATTCGTATGAAATTATGGTTCCTTTGTTTAGCACCTTATGTCTAATTTCCGTTTTGTTGTTGTTAGGCACATATGTATTTAGAAAACAGGAAATTTAAGATTATAATGAGATATTTTTATATTTTAAATAGGTATTTATGCACATTCCTTTTGGTTTATTTATAAATTTTATATAATTGTTCCATATACAACTAGGAGGAATGGCATGAGTATTTGCAGTTTTTCAGCTAGAAGAATGAATGGGCAGGAAGTATCTTTGGAGCAATATAAAGGAATGGTACTGGTTATTGTAAATACTGCTAGTAAATGCGGATTTACTCCGCAATATGAGGATTTACAGAAACTGTATAAACGATATGAGAATAAAGGATTAACGATTCTTGGATTCCCTTGCAATCAATTTGGAGAACAGGAACCAGGGGAAAATGAAGAAGTAGAAGCTTTTTGTCAGTTGAACTACGGTGTTTCTTTTCCGTTATTCAGTAAGGTGGAAGTAAGAGGAGAAGGTGCTCATCCTTTGTTTAAATATTTAACTTCAGTAGCGCCGTTTGAAGGTTTAACAAACAGTTTCAATGCGAAACTGTTGAAAGCAAGATTAGAGCAGGAATATCCTGAGTTATTGCCTGGAGATTCTATTAAGTGGAATTTCACCAAGTTTTTAATCGACCGCGACGGAAATGTGGTAAAGCGATTTGAATCAACGGATAGCCCCCTTGATATGGAAGGGGATATTGAAAAGTTATTATAAGCGGAAAAAAGACTGTCGAAAGCTCGACAGTCCTTTTTTTATTTCTCAAATAAATTAAAGATTCCTTTTACAACGCTTCCTTCGTCAGAAGAACCGCCATTATGCGGCATTGCTGCAAAAACGCGGCTTGATAGACGGCTGAATGGAAGGGATTGAATCCACACTTTACCAGGGCCACGCAATGTAGCGAAGAACAAGCCTTCACCGCCGAACAAGGCTGTTTTCACTCCTTTAACAAATTCAATATCATAATTCACACCGCTCGTCATAGCGACTAAGCATCCTGTATCAACGCGCAACATTTCGCCCGGAGCCAGTTGTTTTTCGTGAATAGTGCCCCCAGCATGAACGAAGGCCATGCCATCGCCTTCAAGCTTTTGCATAATAAACCCTTCACCACCGAAGAATCCGGCTCCCAGTTTACGTTGAAACTCAATCCCAATTGAAACCCCTTTGGCTGCTGCAAGGAAAGAATCCTTTTGACAAATAATTTTGCCGCCTAATTCACTTAAGTCCATTGGAATGATTTTTCCCGGATAAGGAGAAGCGAATGACACATGACTTTTGCCCGTTCCTTCGTTTGTAAAAGTCGTCATAAACAAACTTTCCCCGGTTAGGATACGTTTACCCGCACCAAACAGTTTGCCCATGATTCCACTGCTTCCCGCTGCCCCATCACCAAACACGGTTTCCATCTTAATGTTCCCATCCATCATCATAAAGCTTCCAGCTTCGGCAACGACTGTTTCTTTCGGATCTAATTCTACTTCAACAAATTGCATATCATCGCCAAAAATTTTGTAATCAATTTCATGATTATTCATCCGACTACCTCCATTTTTATACGTCTTCTTTCATTGTAAAAGAGGTTGAATAAATGTGCGAATGTTTTTTACAAAAATTGCTTTTTTAAGTGGTGGCTCTACCGATAGAGGTTTCACTCATCACTCTGATGAAGGCCATGTTCGTGGCTAGATTCTAGGCTGATGTCCTTCATGACCTTGATGAGGGACATTGCCAGGCTGGATTTCTAGAATGATATCCTTCATGACTTCGGGGACAGTCTCATTCTTATTGTATTGGGGTAAAAAGAGTAGGAGAGCAGGCAAAATCAACAACGTCCTATAACAGAAGCAAGAAGATAAACATAAACTACATTGTTCTTCAAGCTTTCAAAAGTGCTTTGCCAAAAAAATAAGATACGAATATAATTAAGCTTGGAAAGGGGCTAAAAGGTTAAAGTGTGATTACATAAATGCTTAAAAAAAGTGTAAAAACGAAAAAAGTTTGAAACGAGGACATTAAAATGAGTGCAATTACAAAGCAAAAACCCCGTAAACTTAAGGCGGTTTTACGCGCATTAATGGTTATTATTGGGGCCTTTACAACAGCATATGGACTAGAAGCGGTATTAATCCCAAACAACGTATCAGACGGTGGTGTGACAGGTCTAAGTATCGTTGGTTCACAATTAATTGGATTACCTCTGGGACTTCTAATTGCAGTATTGAATATTCCATTCGTATTTTTAGGATATAAACAAATTGGGAAAAGCTTTGCTATTTATTCGGTTATCGGTATTGCTTCACTAGCAGTCGGCACTATTCTTATGCATCATGTACCAACTATTATTCAAGGTGATACATTGTTAGTAACCGTTGTGGGTGGTATTATCATCGGTTTTGGAATGGGGCTAGCATTACGAAACGGCGGTGCATTAGATGGAATTGACATGTTAGCCGTATTACTTTCTCGAAAATTACCTTTTGGAACAAGTGATCTCATCTTATTCTTAAACATATTTGTCTTTATTGTTGTTTCCACGATATTCGGTCTTCAAGGCGCTATCTTATCGGCAATCGCTTACTTTATTGCTTCTAAAGTCATTCACATCGTTGAAGAAGGGTTAAGCGGTTCTAAAACCTTTAACATTATTACAAATCAACCTGAATTAATGGTAGAGACAATTCGTGATCGCTTAGGTCGCGGGGCAACGTATAAACTGGCTGAGGGCGGCTATTCAAACGAACAATTTAAAGAAATCACTTGTGTGATTAACCGTTTAGAAGAAAGCAAAATGAAAGAAATCATTCGTGAAATTGACCCTACTGCCTTTGTTACGGTATATGACGTAGCAGAAGTTAGGGGAGGCAACTTCAAAAAGCAGGATATTCATTAATTACATACGTGAAAATAGAACAACTAAAGTCATTAACGTGACGCTGTTACATATATGAATGGATTAAAAGGGACTTGCTGCGGCAAGTCCCTTTTTCCTTATTAGAGATGCATAGGCTCATAAAATTTATGAGTTTTAACAAAATATTTATTGATTTAAGATAGATATATCTAAAAAAATAAATATGATAACTGTCCATTTAAGCGAAGAGGCTGTCCTGAAAGCCATTTTTTATGACTTTTGGGGACGGCCTCTTGCTATTAGTATGTTTTTTATGTTCTGCATTTTAACGCCGTGAACTTCTTCTATTCGCTTTTTTTACCAGATGCTCGTTCTTCTTTTAATTTAAAATACGTATCTAAAGCTTGCTGGCCGATTCGTTTATTAATGTCGTCAGAGCCGCCGCTTTGATAGGCCCAAGGTACAACGATAGACATAGCGATTTCTGGATTATTATGAGGAGCATAACCAACGAGTGTTAAATTAGTCGTTGGTACTAGCCCGCTGAACTCATTTTTACGCGGTCCGTCATAGAAAGCTTCTGCTGTTCCTGTTTTAGCAGCTGGTCTATATGATTTTCCCATGAAATACTTAGCAGCTGTTCCACCGGCTTCTTGAGCGACTTGGCGGAATCCTTCTTGTACACGATCAATCCATACTTCCTGGCCGTTCAAATCGTTTAATACTTTCGGCTGAATTTGTTGAAAGACTGGTCCAATCGTTTCTTCATTACTAGGCTCGTGAATTTCTTTCACGATTTGCGGCTGCAGACGCTTCCCGCCATTTGCAATCGTGGAAACATATTGAGCTAATTGCATCGGAGTATAGGTATCGTATTGTCCGATTGATAAGTCTAGTAATAAACCAGGAAGAGTATCTGGTCCTCTTGCTCCAGGTGTTTCGTTTGGAAGGTCGATACCAGTTCGTACGCCAAGACCGAATTGGGCATAATGATTTCGCATAACGGAAAAGGCATTTGGATTTATTCGCAAGGCTTGACCTGGAACATAGTTTCCGCCGCCAATTTTAATCGCTGTTTGGAACATGTATACGTTGGATGATTTCTTTAAAGCTGTAATATCACTGACAGGACCTAAATTCGCATAGGAACCTTTTAACGTTCTGCCAATACGCATCTTTGTATCATAGAATGTTGTTCCTGGAGAAATGGCTCCTAGTTGAAAGCCTGTGTAGACGGTTGCTCCTTTGACAGATGACCCCATCGTATAGGACGTTGTAATATTTCCTAGTGCAAAGTCTTTAATTTCCATGGCTCCAGTTTCGCTGTTTCGTACATATTGCTTTCCTGCCATTGTTAATACTTCCCCTGTATTCGGGTCCATCAACACAACGAATGCTCGATCTAGTAAGTATGTATTTCCTTTTGCTTTTGTTCTTCGTAATTCTGTTTCGATAATTTCTTCAACAGCTAATTGCAGCTCCATATCGATTGTTAAAACTAAGTCTTTGCCTCGTTCTCCTTCGGAAAGTGGTTTTGTATCGACGACTTCTCCTTGTCGTAATACGGCTTCCATCTTCGCTTTCTTCCCATGAAGAATATCTTCATATTGTTTCTCTAGATAACTAAGCCCAACACGATCGTTACGGCTGTATCCCCGTGCTAAGTAATAGTCGATATTGTCGCGTGGGAGACCTTCGTCAGAAGAAGATACTTTCCCAATAACAGAGCGCAACGTTTCGTCATAAGGATAGTCTCTTTCCCAGTCAGTTGTAACACCTACGCCAGGCAGGGAGTCTAGTCGTTCACTCACTCTTGCGAATTCTTGCTCTGTTACGTCTTTATTTTTCACAATAGAAGGGGTGAGAGCGTAGCCGCTGTTGAATTCACGGAAAATAGCTAATATTTCAAGCTCATCAGCTGTGAATTTATCCAACTCTGTTTCTTTAATTCTCTCTAACTGAAGTTTATATAAATCTTTTTCTTCTAATTTATGGTTTTTAACTAGTTCTAAATCTTTATCAGTAATGAGAGCTTCTGCTTCTTTCTGATGTGTTAAAAGCCAAAAATCTTTTTTATCCCGTTCCGTAATTTTTTCCGTATTTTGCTCAATTAATGTAGCAAGCTTCTCTGCTGTTTCGAGCATTTCATTTGATTTAGTATTCGGATACTTCGTATAAGTAATCGCCTTAAGCGGCTTATTATCCACAATTGGATTGAAGTATCGGTCATACATTTTGCCGCGAGGAACCGGTGTGCTAATAGTATCATTTTCCGTTCGTTCAACTTCGCGTAAATATTCATCACCGTATACAATTTGTACGACTCCAAGCTTGATGATTAAACCAGAAAATAATAAAAAAACGATAAAAAATAGAAAATTCAATCGAAGAGAGACGGTTCTCCTTTTTTTCTTTTTCTTTTTCCCTTTATTCAATATTCATCATTCCTTACAAATATCGTTAGTTCCATGATATAGAAAATTCACTTTTATTTCTATGGTTTTGCAAAAATTACAGGAGTTTTACAATAAGTCAGTTTAGAAGAGAAAAAGTTTGAGTGTGCTTAAGTCTCTTTTTAAAAGTGAATCGATGTAAAAGATGGGTATATAAAACTATTAAAAAGTAAGGGATTTGTATTAATCTGCATATTAAGTAGGGGGTATGAAATAAATTAAGTCATAAGTACTATTTTTGCTTTAGTAATAAATAATCGCTAGGATGTATGAATCATCCTAGCGATTATCGATTATTGTGCAGTTATCGTGTGGCTTGCTTGGATCTTTTGCAGCGCTTGTTCAAAGTCTTGAATTAAATCATCAGCATTTTCTAATCCAACGGAAATTCGAAGTAAGCTATTAGTAATGCCGCGTTTTTCACGTTCATCAGCAGGCATAGCTGCATGAGACATTTTTACAGGATAAGATAGAATCGTTTCAACGGCCCCTAAGCTCACTGCAAAAACAGGTAATTGTACGTGATCGACAAATGTTCGGAGTGCTTCTTCATTTTCCAGTTCAAATGAAAGAACCGCGCCAGCTCCGCTTGCTTGATTATGTTGAATGTCGTATTGCGGATGATCAGCTAACCCTGGGTAATAGACGCTCTTAACAAGTGGATGCTGATTTAAATATTCCGCTATTTTTTGAGCTCCTTTTTGAGAATGCTCCATCCGTACAGATAATGTTTTTAACCCTCGCATTACTAGCCAAGCATCTTGTACGCCAAGTACTGCTCCGAATGCATTTTGAAGTGTACCAAGTCTAGCTGCTAGCTCGGGATCTTTCACAACAGCAAGTCCTGCTACAACATCGCTATGTCCAGATAGGAACTTCGTTGCACTATGAAGTACAATGTCGGCCCCTAGTTGAAGTGGTTTTTGTAAAGCTGGAGTTAGGAATGTATTGTCTACATACGTTAAGGCTCCAATTTCTTTAGCGAAATCACAAATTTGTTTAATATCGGTTACTTTAAGAGTTGGGTTTGATGGTGTTTCCATATAAATAGCTTTCGTATTCGGTCGAACCGCTGCTTTCACGCTTTCAAAATCTGTCATGTCGACAAATGTATGGTCAATGTTAAAGCGGTTTAATACAGTTGTGACCATTCGGAATGTTCCACCGTATACATCTTCTGTAACGACGATATGGTCACCTGCTGATAATAATAGGAAGGATGTTGAGATGGCCGCCATTCCTGATGCGAAAGCGAAACCATGTGTTCCCTCTTCTAGTTCAGCAATAATCGTTTCTAATGCTTCACGAGTTGGATTTAGACTGCGGCTATAATCGTATTTACCAAATTGATCAACATCAAATTGATGGAACGTAGATGCGTGCTGAATCGGAACGCTAACGGCACCAGTTGATGGGTCTACTTTATGTTCATTATGAAGCAAACGTGTTTCAAAGCTAAATTGTTCCCCGTTTTTCATTATAATACCTCCTGTTTTACACGAGCAAAAGCTTGTTCTAGGTCTTGAGTTAAATCGTTATAATCTTCAATGCCAACAGAGAAACGCAGCAGTCGATTACATACGCCAGTTGCAAGTCGCGTTTCTAACGGAATATCAGCATGTGTTTGCGTTGCAGGGTACGTAATGAAGCTTTCGACTCCGCCAAGGCTTTCAGCGAAACAAATTAATTGTAAAGATTGTAAGAATGGATTAACGGCTTTTTCATCGATAATGCGGAAGGAAAGCATGCCGCCTTTTCCTGGATAAAGTACATCTGTAACGCATTCATGATTTGTTAAATATTCAGCAAGTGCTTTAGCATTTTGTTCATGTTGTTTCATGCGCAGAGCTAAAGTCTTCATTCCGCGCATAAGAAGCCAAGAGTCGAATGGGCTCAATACAGCGCCATATCCATTATGGTGGAACGCTAACGCGTCACATAATTCTGTTCCTTTTGCGACAATCAATCCAGCTAGTACATCATTATGCCCGCCCAAATATTTCGTTGCACTGTGAATGACAATATCAGCACCTTCTAAAATTGGCTGTTGAAGGAGTGGGGTATAGAATGTGTTATCCACAATTAATATTAAGTTATATTTCTTAGCAATGTCGGCAACAGCTCGAATATCTGTTTCCTGCATAAGGGGATTTGTTGGGGTTTCTAGAAAGATGGCTTTTGTTTGCGGAGTAATTGCATCTTCAATTTCACTCAAACAACAAGTATCTACATATTTACAGCCTAAGCCCCATTTTTTAAACCCTTGTTCTAAAAGGCGGTACGTTCCACCGTATAAATCGCCGCTAACAATCCATTCATCGCCTGATTCAAATAAAGCTAAGATTGTCGCAATGGCTGCCATGCCTGAACTGCAAGCAAAGCCTCGATCGCCGGATTCAAGATCAGCGATTGCTTGTTCAAGAATTTGGCGAGTGGGATTTCCAGTACGAGTATAGTCAAATCCAGTCGATTGCCCAATTCCTTCATGTCGATAAGCAGTTGAGAAATAGACAGGAGGGTTGACTGTTCCTGTAGTTGTTTCGCTTCTATTTCCAATTTGAGCAAGATATGTTTCCTTTTTATACATCACCATCACGGCTCCTTTAAAGATACGAAATAAAAAAAAGTCTTCTTTAAGAAGAAGACTTTAATTTGAGTAAGTTGAGTCATTCTTCTTATCTGCCAAGTTACAGGAACTTGAGGAATTAGCACCTTTTCATTGATCATGGGTCAATGAAGGTTGCTGAGGTGTCAACGGGCCATTCCCTCGACCTCTCTGGATAAGAGTTGAAATAATTTGTTTTTTTTGAATTTACTATACATTTTTCTTAATGTCAATACCAATGGAAGATTTGTTCGATGATATCGTTAATCTTTATATTGTCTATTTTGTTTACAGACATACATAAACTAATGAATTTTTTCGTATAACGTACGAAAATAAGCTATTTTTTTGCTATATACATGGAAAACTTGTACAATGTAAATGAGAATCAATATCAATGAATGGCATGTGGTCTATTAAGAGAAACTAATTAACGGACTATATGATTTTATATGTAAATGGGAGGCAAGGAATAATGGAATTTAGAATTGAAAGTGACACGATGGGTGAGGTAAAGGTCCCTGCAGATAAATATTGGGGAGCTCAAACAGAGAGAAGTCGCAATAATTTTAAAATTGGTAAGGAAAAGATGCCAATTGAATTAATTCGGGCATTCGCTTATGTAAAACAAGCAGCAGCTAAAGTAAATCATAAGCTTGGAGATTTATCAGAAGCGAAGAAAAATGCTATTATAACGATTTGTAGAGAAATTTTGGATGGAACGCTTGATGAGCACTTTCCGCTTGTTGTTTGGCAAACGGGTAGTGGGACGCAAAGTAATATGAATGTCAATGAGGTTATTGCTAATAAAGGTAATAAGTGGTTGGAGGAGATTGGAGAATCGGAAAGACTTCATCCAAATGATGATGTAAATAAGGCACAAAGTTCGAACGATACGTTTCCAACGGCGATGCATATTGCTGCCTATATGGAAGTAGTCAATCAACTAATTCCAGCTATTAAAGTACTGCGTGATACGTTTAAAGAGAAGGAAAAAGAATTTTGGGATGTAGTGAAGATTGGTCGAACACATCTTCAAGATGCGACACCTCTTACATTAGGTCAAGAAATATCTGGATGGAGAGCGATGTTAGATAAGAGTTTAGCTATGGTAGAAGAGAGCAGTCAAAAATTATTGAACTTAGCTCTTGGTGGGACAGCGGTAGGAACAGGGATTAATACAGACCCTGAATTTCCAGAGGAATCAGCGAAACAAATTGCTGAGGATACGGGACATCCGTTCCAAACATCTGATAATAAATTTCATGCGCTGACAAGTCATGATGAAATGGTCTACGTCCACGGTGCGTTAAAAGCACTAGCTGCTGACTTAATGAAAATTGCTAATGATATTAGATGGTTAGCAAGTGGTCCAAGAAGCGGTATTGGCGAAATTGCGATTCCAGAAAATGAACCAGGAAGTTCTATTATGCCAGGTAAGGTAAATCCGACTCAAAGTGAAGCCTTAACGATGATTGCGACTCAAATCGTTGGAAATGATGCGACCATTGGATTTGCAGCCAGCCAAGGTAATTTCGAGCTAAATGTCTTTAAACCGGTTATTATTTATAATTTTTTACAATCGGTTAAATTATTAACAGAGGGAATTCTTTCTTTCAATAACAACTGTGCGGTTGGAATTACAGCGAATGAAGAAGCTATTAAACAAAATGTAGAACGATCTCTTATGCTTGTTACGGCGCTTAATCCATACATTGGTTATGAAAGAGCGGCGAAAATTGCGAAACACGCATTTAAGGAGAATTCTACTTTGAAAGAAGCAGCCCTTCAACTTGGTTATTTAACAGAAGAAGAGTTCGATAAATGGGTCGTCCCAGCTAATATGGTGAATAAATAAGAAAGTTTAATGTACCCTTTCGCATGATTGTGAAAGGGTACATTTGTCATGGTCTCAGAAATATGCACATGTACACTTAATATGCGAAGAAAATAAAGTAGAAATTAATGAATGATCGTAATGGAGATAACATCTATGAGGAATCAATCTATTTTTGAAGAAAAGTGATGGATTTCCCCATTCAGTACTGAATGGGCAAGTTCCATACTTCATAATTCATGGGATAATCTAAGCTTAAGACAAACAGGTGGTAATGCTTGTTGAAAGGACATCCAATGAAGGGATGCCTTTCTAAATGATGGTTTTAATTAAAAGGGAGGGTGTATTGGTGGACATTTTCAATTGGATTTGTGACGATTAAACGGTTACCAGAAAAGCTCCAATTCGCCAAATCATAGCAAAGGTATCTAGTTGGGATTTCATCATCATCTACTTCAATTGTTTTTAGACGAAGAAGCTCGCCTTCAAATGGCCGAAGTCTTTCTAATTCTTCTTCTAAGTTTATTGCTACTTCAAAACTAGGAGTCGTTTTCTGAATACCGTTACTCTCGAAGAGGACCTCTACTTGTTTCCACTCTACTGGATTAGAATCCGTCTTTTTTTCGAATAAATATACATCAGCAAACTGCATATTATCACTCCCTTTCTATATTATTCCAATTATAACATATACAGATAAAATAAAAAATACAAAAATACCTAAAAAGTTAAAATTTTACAGAAAATTCACAATTGTACGTTGTTTTTATCAGGTGAATAAATGCTTGAATATGTGAAAAAAATACTGTTTTAATCCAAATTTCAAACAAAGCTCTTTATTTAAATAAATAGGAAAATAAAAAAACCTCCTTTTTATTATTATTGTAGTAAAAGGTGTCGGCTTCTTAAAAAGGCAACTATTCTTACTTCGCTTGTGACATAATGAGCGTGAATCTTGCTTCAATCTTTAGTATGAATAATGTGAGGAATATCTATTCGTACTATAAAAAATTTTAGTTAGGGAGAAGCCTTATCTATGGATGATTTTTATTATATTCAATCCATATAAGGGGTAGTACTAATTTAGGTATCGAAAATTTTTAGTAAAGATGCATGATTCCATTAAATAGACGACTAGACAATCGATTTCTATTCATTGTAAAAAGGGAGATTTGTGTTTTTTAGATAAGGTTCCTTATAAGTAGGAAGTGGTGTGCAAGACTTAGAGATAATGGAAAATTGTAATGATTTTTTATATGTATCGAACTAAAAAAAGACGGTCTAAGGGAAAAATTCCATTTGGCCGTCTCTTTTATAACAATTATTTTACATAGTTTGTAGTAAGGCTTTCGAGTTCAGTCATTGCTTTTAGCACTTCGTCTACTGTGATGTTTGGAAAGAGGAGATAAATATCCTCACCAGGTTGAACGGCAAACTGAGCGATTTGCAGCAATTCTGCTTGTTGATTAATGGTTAATCCAATATCCGCTAATGTGCTAGGAAGGTGAACGGATTGATAGAAAGGAAGCAGTTGTTCAAGCTCCACGAATTTATTTTCGAGCACCAACTGTACGAGAATACCATAGGCTACTTTTTCTCCATGAAGCAAATGGTGTGTATGTGGAATCTTTGTCATTCCATTGTGAATGGAGTGAGCGCCTGCAATGCGAAGGTATTGATCCCCGAAACCGCCAACTAGTCCGCTTGTTACAATATTTGTTTCAATGACTCTCTTGAGTGCATTTGTCCAAGAGCCATTTTCTAAGTCTGTAAGAGCTTGCATACTATTCTCGATTAAAACTGATTTACATTGTTTGGCAGAAAGGTGGGCAAGGTCAATGCAAACGGATGTTTCCTCTAAACGTTCGACTAGTGCGTTTCCTTCGTACCATTTGGCAAGTGTATCGCCAATACCTGCTCTTAAAAAGTTTAGTGGAGAGTTAAGCAGAATGCGTGGTTCAATCATCGTAATCCATGCGCTTTTATGATGAATATCATAACGAACGTAAGCGCCGTTATCATCATAAATCACACTTAATGGAGTCCAAGCTGCACAAGTAGAGGCAAGAGTTGGGATAAGGATGGTATCTAGATTTATTTTATTCCCAATCGATTTAACAAGGTCCAGTACTTTGCCGCCACCGATGCCGATAACCGCTTCGATGTTGGATTCAACAGCAAACTGGCTGATACGTGTAATTTCTGTATCGCTGCATTCTCCGTTGTAAGCTGTGAACAAAGCCTCAATATATTCGAATTGAGGAAGGTACGGTTTTGCGACCTCTAAAGATTTTTCCCCGTGAACAAATAATACTTTTTGGATGTTCCCTGTTTGTAATTTTGTTTCCAATGTTTGAAGAATATTATATTCGCAGGCATAATTCGTCGGGCCGCTGCGAACTTCTAGTAAATGTTCCATATTTCTAACTCCTCTTTAAAGTAAGATAAAGGACCCGTCCGATAGTGGAGCAGGTCCTTTTGTCGTTTGTTTAATTATTTCTTCATCCACTCCGGTTTACCGAAGCCCTTAAACTCTTTGTCAATAACCGCTTCAAACTCATCTGATTCAACAGCTGCTTTAATATCTTTAGCAAATTGAGCGTCTACATTTTTCGTATCCACTACGACACGGTTACGATACTCATCTGGCATATTTTCAACAGCAATTGCATCTTCGATTTTCATTTTTGCTGCAATAGCAAAGTTTCCTGGTACAGCAGATAAGTCAACGCTATCTGTAGCACGTGGTAATTGAGCTGCTTCTAATGGTTTAATTTGGATGTTTTTCGGGTTACTTGTTACATCTTTTTCTGACAATGTTAACTGATTAGCAGCTGGATCAACTTCAATTAGTTTGGCATCTACTAGAATTTTTAGCGCACGAGCCATATTAGATGGATCATTTGGAACAGCGATAGATGTACCGTCTTTTATTTCATCTAAAGATTTATATTGTTTTGAATAAATTCCCATTGGTGCTGTTGGAACAACAATCAATTCAGAAAGTTGTAAGTTGTTTTCCTTTGCAAATGTTTCCATGTAGTATTTGTGTTGGAATAGATTTGCATCAATGGATCCATTGCTTAGAGCAAGGTTTGGTTGAACATAATCACTAAATTCAACGACTTCTACTTTATATCCGGCTTTTTCAAGTGATGGTTGAATCGCTTTTTTAACCATGTCAGCAAAAGGACCACTTGTTGCACCAATTTTAAGTTCTTTTTTCTCTTCAGTTGTGTTTGAAGCCGTATCTTTTTCTTCGTCTTTGTTATTGCCGCAAGCTGCTAAAGCAAGGGCAAGAACAAGAACGAGTAATAAGGATGCCCATTTTTTCATCTTGTAAATCCTCCTAAATATTGAATAATGTATTAAAACTTTCTATGAAGAAAGCAATAATTGTGCTTATCGTTTATCAACTAAATAAGAAAGCTTGTCCCCGATAATTTGAATGATTTGAACAAGGCAAATGAGAACAATAATCGTCAGAATCATAACGGTATTGTCGTAGCGGTAGTACCCGAAGCGGATGGCTAAATCGCCGATTCCTCCGCCGCCAATCGTCCCTGCCATAGCTGAGAACCCAATGAGTGAAATCGTTGTTAAGGTCAGACCTTGAATGATGCCTGGTTTTGCTTCAGCGAGCAGGACATCTTTAATGATCATCCATGGTGAAGCGCCAACGGCAATCGCCGCCTCAATAATGCCTTTATCAATTTCACGTAAAGAGGTTTCAACGATTCGAGCGAAAAACGGAATCGCTGCTACGGATAATGAAACAGAGGCAGCGATTGGTCCAATCGTTGTTCCTGTTATTAAGTTAGTGAAAGGAAGCAATGCTACTAATAGAATGATATATGGAATAGATCGTACAAGGTTTACGATGAATCCAAGCAGACTATTGATAAACGCATTTTCAAAAAATAAATTTTTTGCTGTTATAAAGAGTAAAACTCCAAGCGGTAAACCGAGAAACAGGGCGATGATAAGCGAGATGCCAACCATATACACCGTTTCTAGGAATGCTTTATTAAGATCGGGAAGTATAGCTGTAATCGATTCAAGCATGATGTATCACCTCCACATAGCTAGTTCGTTTGTTGATATAGTCTAAAGCCGCTTGAATGTCATTAGTGTTCCCGGTTAATTCAACAATAAGTATGCCTAAAGGAATGTTTTGGATATATTCGATTTTTCCGTGCAAAATATTGGCTTTTACAGGATGTTCTTGTAATAAGTCTGAAAGAATGGCCTCACTAGCGAGCTGTCCTTCAAATTTAATTTTGATAATGCTTCCTTTACTTTCCGTAATTAAATGAGAAGGAAGTTCAAAATCTAAGACGCTTTCGATAAATTGTTTCGTTAATGCTTGTTTAGGTTGAGCGAACACACCGTATACATCGCCTTCTTCAATTATGCGCCCATCTTGCATAACGGCTACCCGATGACAAAGTTCTTTTACAACCTCCATTTCATGGGTAATTAAGACGATTGTAATTCCGAACTCTTTATTAATTTTTTTCAGTAATTGTAAAATGGCTTTTGTTGTTGTTGGGTCAAGGGCAGATGTTGCCTCATCACATAAAAGAACGGTAGGATTGTTTGCTAATGCACGGGCAATTCCAACACGTTGTTTTTGTCCACCGCTTAATTGAGCAGGGTATACATCTTTTTTATCACTAAGACCAACGATTTCGAGTAATTCAAGCACACGTTTGCGAATGGCTTCAGGCGATTGATGTGCAGCTTTTAAGGCGAAAGCAACATTATCAAACACTGTTTTCGAACTGATGAGTGAAAAGTGCTGAAAAATCATTCCGATTTTCAGTCGTTGTTTTCGTAATGCTTGACCCGATAATTTCGTTAAATCAACACCATCAATAATTACTTGGCCTTTTGTCGGACGTTCTAATAAATTAATCGAACGAATTAAGGAGCTTTTACCAGCACCGCTATATCCAACAATTCCAAAAATTTCTCCTTTTTGAATCGTCAAGGATACATCATCAACTCCGACAACTCGACTTTTCTTCGTGATGTATTCCTTTCGTAACGATCGAATTTCAATCATGGACGTTCCCCCCTAAAAAAGCCTCTTTCTGAGTGAAAGAGGCGACATAATCTATATCACGACTTATCTTCCAGAATTGTATCTCTGCAGGAAGTAGCACCGTTCCTAAATAGGAGGTTGCCGGACGTCATTGGGCCTGATCCCTCGGTCACTCTTGATAAGTATTTATTATTTTGAGATATTTTAGAATATTTATATTAGAATATTATTTGTTATAGTTTGAAAAGTCAATATATTTTTTCAGTGAATAATGTAATAATATTCAAAAATCCTTGTATATTATTACATTATAGGATTTAACTTACTCTTTCTATCTGAAAATTGTTAGTTGAAGCTTAGGTGTATTTGTTATTTTTAGATAAGAAATAGATCTGTGATTTTGATGAATTTATTATTAGTTATGGAAGTGTGCCTTTCCATTCTTAATATTTTCCATATATTCCTTGTAAGTGTTATGTGTCTTATATACAGTTAATAGTAATAAGGCTTCATCTGATAGACATCAATAAAAACGAATGGGGGATAAGGATATAGAAAGGAAACGGGTAGGAGATGTAGAATGGGTACATGGAAAAGTAGAATCTGCGCAATCTAAGATGGGTGTAAATGTCTTTGTAACAGATGGTCTAATGATTGATACAGGGTCAGAGTCTTTACTGTCTGACTTGATTCCTTTTTTTCAGTCGGTCGATTTTGATCAAGTAGTGCTTACGCATTATCACGAAGATCATACAGGTGGTTGCGCTTGGATTCAAAAACATAAACAAGTACCATTATTTATTCATTCGATGTCGCTTGATGTTTGTTCAAAACAGGGAGAATATCCGGATTATCGTAAACGGATTTGGGGAGTGCGAGAAGGGTTTCAAGCACGCCCAATTGGAGAAACGATACAATCTCATCATCATACATGGAAGGCTATTTTTACACCGGGACATGCAAGGGATCATATGTCTTATTTGAATCAAAGCAACGGTGTACTTTTCTCAGGAGACTTATTTGTTACGCCAAAAACAAAAGTGATTTTGCAGGAGGAGTCTATTCCGACAATTATACATTCTATTAAGAAGGTATTGCGATATGATTTTCAAGAAGTTTTCTGTTGTCATGCAGGCTATCTTCCAAATGGAAGGGAACTATTTCAAGTTAAGCTTGACTATTTAGAAAATTTACAGGGAGAAATTATTCGACTGCATCAACAAGGGTTAACCGTTGAGGAGATTCAACAGAAGGTTTTCCCGAAGCAGTATCCGATTATAGAGTACTCGGACTATGAATGGGATTCGAAACATATTATTACGTCCATTCTTAGAAAGGCGCAATTCACTAGTGTAAGATGAATAGGTAGTAAATAAATGTGAGCTGACCTTATAGGGCCAGCTCACATTTAATTAATCTAAACTATTTACATTAGGAGGCGCTTCATCATAGAATTCATGAGCTTCTTCGATGTTTTGGTTATTACCTGATGTATAGACATTTCCTCCAGCCATTCCTTCATTGATAATACGGTCAACGTCTAAATAAACAGAGTCCTTTTTATCGTATTCTGAATCTTTCAAAAACGTATATTTTTCTTTGTCGTCCAAAATAATTCCCTCCTTAGCTTCTGTATTTTGCAACATACAGTGCTATCTTTAATTCAACTAGCCATCAGGGCAATGAAATACTGACGGAAGTTGTCATTATAGTTTGAGCAAGGAAGGGTCTTTTTTATTCAGCGTATATTTATAACGCAGAGGACCAGTTGTATCACTCATATACATGAAATAGCATGAGCTCATGTATAGCTTGTTTTAATTCAGCTTCTAAATTATCCGAAGGCTGTATGTTCTTCCATTCAATTTGTCCATCTTTATGGTAAATGGCTTGATAATGTTGTTTGTTTACATAAAAAGAAATTTTCCAGCCAGGTAAAGTATTGTCTTTGAACAACGGTTTCCATTGAAAATGAGTAATCATGAAAAAACCTCCTCTATAGCTATTTCCATTTGTTTCATTATACTGGAAAAAAGAATAGAAGAGGTTATTTTTTATCATCATTTGGGTATTTTAATTCAATAAATAAATTTTTTAATTGATGCAGTCGAGTTGTTTCAATATCGGTTTCATCGAATTGCATCGGTTTTGAATTAACTTCATAAATAAAGAGCTCTCCTGCTTCATTTTCACCAAGATCAATTGAAAATTCACCGATAAAGCCTAATTGATTAGATAGAACGGCACCGCAAGTTTGAGCAATTTCTGTTAATTGTTGATCTAAAGCTGGTGTTGTCACTTCATCGTAAGGAATGATTTTCCCTCCCGTTGGCACATGAGTTGTGATTTCTTGTGTTTGTGACATCCTGACACCTTTCCCGCTTAGCTTGAAACGGCCTTGTTCGTAATGAACAAGCAGACGGTAATCATAGCGGTGTCCATTTTTCCTCTTAGGAACAATCGCTTGTTGAGCTAAATATTTCTTCGATTGAAGCTGCTGTTTGTAAACATCCCAATAGGCTTGAAGAGTAGGGAATGTTTCTACTTCTGTCGGACTTACTAATTGGATGGATTTATCTCGTTTACGAGTTAAGGTATGAATCCCTTTGCCCCGATTTCCATCTCTAGGTTTTAAATAAATGGTTGAATAGATGCGAAGAAAAGAAGCTAATTGATTTACATTGTCGACAACGATAGTTTTCGGTAGAAGCTGCTTAAGCCTTTCGTGTTGTTGAAAGGTTGTATACATCTCATATTTATCAATAAAACAAGGGTTGAACATCTTAATGTGCTTGTTGGAGAATAGAGTTTTTAGTTGTTGAAAGGAGTCAGATGCTTCAAAGGGACGTGATGGAATTCGGTTATAGACAATATGAGGGAGAGGGATGTTAATTTTTTTCCAGGTGTTCAGTTCGGAACAGTATATAAATCCATAAGGTTGTTCCTGCAGGATATCGTTTGCTGTGAAAACATAACATAAAATACCGTGCTGTAATAAATAAGAATGCAAGGATTGGAACAAGGGAAGGTTCCCGCCCAATCCTATTTTGTTCTTTCCGTTTGTTGTTGTTAAAATGCCAACTGTTAATATTTCGTTCCTATGAAAGGGTTTTACGTCAAAGCTTTGAACGTCTTGAAGAAATAAGGGATGTTGATAAGGGATTTCTATTTGATCAGCTCCGAACGTAATGGTTAATCCGTTTTGCCCGTGCCACCACTGTTTAGTTGATGAGTTATAAAAGATTTTCATTTTATAACACCGATAGCGTGCGTGATCGATTGTTCGGCGAGATAAACAGCATAATCTAAGCTCATTTTCCTTGTTAAAAGTTCAAACTCTTGAAGTTCAGGGTGGGAGAAGATAGAGCGGCCAGGTTTGGAATTAGCTTCAAACATCCATACTTGACCGTGTTTATCAAGCCCTAGGTCAAAGCCGATTTCTGCGATAATTCCATCAAGATGATTTTCAATGCTTTCACTTAAAGTAAGTGCAGCTTTTGTTAGCTTTTGTTCTATCTCTAGTGTCGTTTTGCGATCTTCGAATAGTTCTTGGATGGTTTTAATGACTCCGCCGTTTTTTACATGAGTCGTAATGCTGCCGGATCCTGCTACTTTTGCTGCAATAGCCGTGACTTGCCACTCGTCTTGGTTGTTTTTATTCGTATGAACTCGAAAATCGACAGGGCGTTTTTCGGAACGCATAAGAGGAATTCCTTGTTGAACAATTAGATTTTCCAACGGGCGATTTCGAAAAACATGATTCATTAGAGCTTCTAAAGATGAAAAACGTTGTAGTTTAGTTTCTTCTTTTTCGTTTGTATATCGGCAATAATACATATGTTCATGCTTATCATACAAAATTTGATGAATGCCAAGTCCGAGGCTTCCATGGACGGGTTTAATAAACACTTGTCGGTAGTTTGAAAGTAAATGCTCGATTGTAGAAAAAGAAGAAAGAGGATATGTTTCTGGTAAGTAAGGGAGTGCTTTTTTATCATCACTTAATCGTTCATAGACATCCCATTTATTAAAAAAACCTGGATTATACCATGGAATCCTATATATTTTTTGGAATTTGCGTTTGACTTCTTTGGGACCGCCTTGGTTCTCTGTTCTTCGATTCGGAAGCCGGTCGTAGATAACATTTGGAAGTGGGAAATCATTCATTTTCCATTCATTCTCTTCGTATATAAGCCCATGAATCGTTTCATCATCCCAATTAATATGCTGCTCACCGAAAACAAAGGGAATACAACCTGTTTCTGTATTAAGTGAAAGTAACTTAGAGAAAAAATGAGACCGTTCGCCCAGCGGTTTATTATGAAATCCAGTAAATCCAGATGAAAAGATACCAACGAGCGGTCCAATATGAAGTCGGTTTTTATCTGCAAATAGATGAAGCGGTGTATTTGTTTCGGTAAATCGTAAAGAGTTTGCTAAGCTTTCTGATAGGACAATCTTCTGTGTATTAGCAGGATTTCGTTTTACAGCAGCGGGACAGGAATGCTGCCCAAAACAAACGATGTCAATGGCAGCAAATTCTAGCTCTGAAGGATAGAAAAGTATATCGTTCGGAAGCTTTGTAATCTCAACAGGATACACGTTCTTCATAAAGTAATTATTCACCTGCTTTCAAGAGAGAGTGAGCTAAATATTGACTGTATAAAATAGGGGAGTGATAGAGCTGATCGTATTGGTCAGGATAGAGTACTTCAATCATTTTTCTTCCTGGCTTTGAATTAATATCTAAAATCCACACCTGACCACTTCGGTCGACTCCAAGATCAATGCCAAGTTCGAATAATCGGTGGAAGGTTGCTTCTACTTGTTCAGGCAGTATCCGTAAAATATGGTGAATCGTTTGTTCGGCGGCTAGTGGAAGGACGTCACGGTATTGCTGTAAGAAGGCTGTAATTGGAAGAAAGAGTCCGCCTGTAGCAATGTTAGCGGTAATATGATCTTTTTGTCCGAGGCGAATGCCGCGCCCTTTTTCCACCCATTGATTTCGTTTGTCTTTTTGCATCAGAATGCGGAAATCGAATGGTTCATTTTGAGCAGTGGCCAGTTCTAAATAAGGCTGACAAAGGTAACTGTAGCGTTGTAGTAAGCGATCGACCCATTTATTTAATTGTGATTTCGATTGAAAGAGGCGTTTGTAAGTTTCTGTTTTCTTCGTCATTGTGACGTTTGTGCCGGTATCTGTTCTCTCGAGTAAGTAAATGCCTGTTCCGCGTGCACCGAAAGAGGGTTTTAAAACGATTCGTTCGTGCTCCTCTAGCTGTGTCCACATATCTTCCGCTGTTTCAATTTGTACGGTTTTTGGTAAAAATGCTTGCAAAAGAGGATGGTCTTTCAGCGCTTTATAGACATCCCATTTACTAGGGAGACCGTACCCTAAAAAGACGCTCTGTTTTTTGAGCCAATTTACTTTTTCTGTGATTTCAGTTGTTTCACGAGTTAAACCATAGAAACTGCGATCATAAACAAAATCGGGCAGAGGGACCGTTTTGTTCATCCAGCTTTCCTTTTCGGAGTCCCATATCTCTGCTTGGATCTCCTTTGTTTTTATATCAATTTGAAGAGGCGAGAAACGACAAACCTCCACTTGATGCTGCTGGGCAGCTTTGGCTAATTCCGTTACATACTGCTGTTCATTTGAGAAATTTGTCGTCATAATTCCAAATAGCATATAGAGACAAACTCCTTTCTATCATCCTTCATTTTTTAAAGTATGATGAAGCGTACTCATGTAATCAATAAGTGCTTTTACTGATGGTCGTAATTTATCCCTTGTACCATCAAATCGTTTAGAAGGTTTAGAGTTTACTTCAATAATCCATGGATGGAATTGTTCATCAAGTGCCAAATCAATTCCTAACTCTCCTAGTAATCCTTCATGTTGTTTATCTAGGGAGTGAGCTGTCTTTTTAGCAAGGTGGGTAAGGGTGTGATAAAGGTGAATGGCCTGCTGGCGATCGAAGAGCTCTTTTAAAAACTGAATGCCATTCTTCATTTCTGCTCCGCGTGCTATATTGGAGACGATATGTCCAGTATCGCCGATTCGTGCAATCGCAGAGGTTACCTTCCAAACGTCTTCTTTCGTTTGATGAAGGAGTATACGAAAATCGACTTTCTTCTGTTTGCATTCAAGCAAGGGGATCCCTTTTTGAATAATAAAGGAGCGTTGCTTGCAAAATTTCTTTAGGTAAAAGAACAGTTCCGCTTCCGATTGAACAAAGTGAGTATCCTGAGTGTTACCTGAATGTTCAAATAGCCAGCCTTTCTCAAGTTTGGTCGCTTTGCCAATATGTTTGCCTTGACTTCCAAAAATCGGCTTTACATAAATAACAGCATGATGTTGGAGAAAAGAATAGAAGGCTTCTTGCGCTCTGAGTAAAATGGTATCTGGTAAGTGCGGCTGCAGGCTTTCGTCTTGTACGAGCATTTCATGGACATCCCATTTAGAAAGAAAGCACGAGTTAAAGAGTGGGATTTTTTTTGCTTGTAAATGGGCTGTGAATTGTTCAAAACGATCGGTCCTTTCTAAACGGCGTGAATGAATCCGATTGTATAGTGCACTGGGAAATGGAAGAACACAGGGCTCCCAACTGTTTTCATGGAACCAATAACCCGTAATGACTTCACTTTCAAGCGACTGTAACGTTGTTAAATAAAAGGGGATGCCTAGAGTAGTAGAGTAGGTATGCATCTCTTGAAAAAAAACGTCCATCTCACCGAATGTTCCATCTGTAAGAAGAGATTGGTTGGTTAATAGGGCAAGAAATGGGCCGATGATAACGGTTTTAGTGGATGGTAAGAACGTGACGGAGATTGGGTGAGTGAATGGTGGAAGAGTTAAGTATTGTGAAGCGAAACTTGATAATTTGCATTCCCTGCTTGTTGAAGAAAAGGACTCCACTGCTATTTCTATAGAACGTTGACCAGCCTTGAGCGAAAGAGTTTCCCCGTATTGAAGCTGCCATTTTGTAAAGGTAGTTTCATCGATATACATCAATGCTTTTTTTTCTTGAATAGTAGATATCAATAATTTAGAAGATTGACCGTTCATGTATATTCCCCGTTTGCACTTAGTTTCGGATGCTTTATAATAAGACAATGGGCAAATGTGGATAACGTATTCTATGTTTTGTGGAAATAGAGTGTGTCTAGAAATCAATACATTTAGCAATAAAAGGAGAAATCATCATGGATTTATGGATGAAACTTGTATTCATGGTTGTGGTAGGTGCAATCATTGGAGGAATTACGAATTTAATTGCCATTAAAATGTTGTTCCGTCCGTATAAAGCGGTGTATATTTTGGGGAAACAACTACCGTTTACTCCTGGTTTAATGCCGAAACGTCAAGGAGAATTGGCACATCAGCTTGGGAAGGTTGTAGTGGAATATTTAATTACTCCTGAGAGTCTGCAACAACGTATTGTTAATGATACCTCTAAACAAAATATGAAAGAGTTTGTTGGGGCAGAAGTGAAGAAAGTGTTAACGACTGAAAAAAGTATTGCAGAGTTATTAGAACAATATGGGTTAAGTCGTGTGGGGGAGACGGTAGAGCAGCGTGTACAAGCTTTTGTGCTTGACAAATATGAAGAGTGGATGGCAGCGAATCGCGGCAAAAACCTTCGCCAAATTATCTCACCTGAGCTGCATGAAAAAGTGACGGAACAAATCCCCGAACTTTCTGCTTACATTGTTACGAAGGGGAAAGAATACTTCCGAAGTAAGGAAGGGAAAGCTCGCTTAGAGGCGATGTTGGATGATTTTTTTAAAGAGCGTGGAAAGCTAATTAATTTAATTCAAATGTTTATTGGAAATGATGCTTTAATTGATAAAATACAACCAGAAATTTTGAAATTTTTGGAGCAACGACGTACAACCAATTTTGTAGAAGAACTGTTGCAAAAAGAGTGGGGTCAGATTAGTGAGTGGGAGATTCAAAAAGTTGAAAATCTAGTTGGTTCGCATGAGATAAAACGAGTAGTTATCGAAAAAACATCTGAATGGATTTCAGTGGATGCTGTTATGAACAAGCCGGTAAAAGACGTAGCAGGTCCATTTGTTGATTCAATTGTTGATAAAGCTGTGCCGGCTATGCTGGATCAGTTGGTAGACCGTGTAAGTGAACATATGCCAGCGTTAGTTAAAAGGCTTCGTTTAGACGAAATTGTTGAAGAACAAGTAGCGGCTTTTTCAGTTCAAAAATTAGAAGAAGTAGTTATAGCAATTGCAAAGCGCGAGCTGGCAATGATTACGTATTTAGGAGCGCTTTTAGGCGGGATTATTGGGTTGTTTCAAGGATTATTCGTTACGCTTTTATAGACTAATATGATTCAATACTATTTCCTTCTGAAAAAAATAGAGACGACGATTAGTTCGGCTTTATTGGGATGATTATGTTATAGTGGGGAAGATGTAATAATATAATGGACAGGAGGAGGGAGAAACATGAGTAACTCATATGATGCAGCTTATGCAATGGAGCGAGCGATTCGTTCTAGTAATGAATATGTAGAATTAAAACGATTATATGATCTTGTGAACGCTGATCCGGCTTCAAAGGGAATGTTTGATAACTTTCGTAACATCCAAATGATGCTTCAGCAAAAACAAATGATGGGTCAAGAAATTACGCCCGAAGAAATTGAGCAAGCGCAAAAAACGGTTCAACTTGTTCAACAGCATCCAACAATTGCTCAATTGATGGAAGCGGAACAAAGAATGAGTGTAGTGATTGCAGATTTAAATAAGATTATTATGAAGCCTCTTGAAGAACTATACGGTCTTCCTGGTCAAGGATCATAAGCTTGTACTCCCTGCTTTGAATAGTGGGGAGTTTTTTATGGTCTCTGTTTTGTTCTACTTAGCGTAGTTCATTCATAAATTAGGGTAGACATTACAGATGGGAGAGATCAACATGGTGTATCGTCTATTAGCGGTTAATATTGACGGAACGTTACTGCAGTCAAATGGCCGTTTAAATAAAGTTACGAAAGAGGCCGTTGAATACGTATCCCAAAAAGGTGTGCACATTGCACTTGTAACGAATAGAAATTATTACTCTGCTAAAAAAGTAGCGAAGGCGCTCAAGGTAAATCCAATGATGGTCGCTCATCAAGGGGCTTTTGTTGGGGAGACGATTGAAAAGCCTTTATTTGTAAAGAGGTTGACAGAGGAGCTTACGTTAGAAATCGTCCGATTGCTAGAAACGACATCGTGTCAGATTCAGCTTATTCATGAAAAAGGATCGTTAGGAAATAGAATTCATCTTCCGGAAAAACTAGTAAGTCGAGCTAAAATGACGTTAAATGAACCAAGTATGTTTGCGCAGCAGTATGTAGAAGTGCTTAGTGAAGAGCTTCAAAAAAAGCCGTGTGAACCAATAAAAATTGATATTCAATTTGTAAAAGGAATGGACCAACGAGATATAAAGAGATTGATTGGAGAGTTGTTTCCGGAAGTAGAAGTGATTGATCAATCCGATCAAAGGCTGATACTTGTACCAAAAGGTGTGTCAAAATGGAGCGGGCTGCTATATTTAGTCGACTATTTAGGAATCAAGAGGCAGGATATTGTCGCCATTGGTGATGGTCTAGATGATATAGATATGATTAATGGAGTTGGTCTCGGTGTGGCGATGGGAAATGCTGCACCAGAAGTGAAGCGAGTAGCTAAATGGGTAACCCGTTCTAATGATGAGAACGGTGTAGCGTACATGTTGAAAGAGTTTTTCCGTAAACAGCCGCCTATTGAATTTTTACAAAAAATGAATATGTTGAAATAACAACAAGCCCTTCACTTAATGAGTGAAGGGCTTGTTGTTTTATGGTTTCGCTTTATAAGATCTTTTGGTTCAGGTATGTGTGACTGTAGTCTCACATACCTTTCAGCTTATCTTAGTTAGCTGCATCAATCACACGTTTCATCGCGTGAATTTGTCCAAGGTGATTAGACTCATGGAATAAAGCAAACGTAAATATTTCCCCCACTGTTTCAAGGCCTAAAAAAGGCTGTGGCAATTTTTCGCTATAACGTTCTTCTGGAATGGCAAGAATGCGGTTCACTTGCTCTTGCAATTGTTGTACTAATACTTCGACGCTTGGTACGTCCCCTTTCCAATCCGCTGGTTTTGATCCATATCCAAATAATTCGCCATAATTAGCAGGCAAGTGATTTGTGTGAGGATAGCCAAGTAAAAATTGCTCAGTGACAGTTAAGATATGGCCGATATGCCAATGAAGTGTGTTATTGAAGCCCTTCGGTTGGATATCGAACAGCTCCGGATTGATTCCTTCGATTTCACTTAATATTTTTTGACGTGTCAATTGAAGTTGACTGTTTAAATAGTTCATGTGGAAAGTCTCCTTAATTATAATTATTTGAATTAAAACGATTACATAAGTGAAATTATAGCAAGTAGTTTCCTATAGAAGCAAATATTGAGATTGTGAATAATAAAATTCCACTTGAAGTTGTCAGAAAATTAATTATAAGGATATTGAACAGTTTTTGGTTGTTTAAATAAGTTTCATACTTTGTGAGTCCCTTTGAAAATGGAAGGGGCTTTTATTTGATTGGAGGTATATTCCATTTTGATTATTGTAAATTTCACTTGAAAATGTCAGAAAATTGATTATAATGAAGTTATTGATGTAAGGAAATGTAACGTGAGTGAGTTATATTATTGTGGGTTTTGAAGGGAGGATTCTATGCGCTTAACATCTCGGGAGCAGGAGAAATTGTTAGTTGTAGTCGCTGCTGATTTAGCAAGACGACGTAAGGATCGTGGTTTGAAGTTGAATTACCCTGAAGCGGTTGCTCTGATTACATACGAAATTATGGAGGGGGCCCGCGACGGAAAAACTGTAGCTGAGCTGATGCAGTTTGGAAAAACGATATTAACAAGTGAAGACGTAATGGAAGGAATTCCCGATATGATTCATGATATTCAAGTTGAGGCGACGTTTCCGGACGGGACGAAGCTTGTGACGGTTCATAATCCGATTCAGTAAGGAGAGGAACAGATGATACCTGGTGAATATAGATTGAAAAAAACGCCGATTGTGTGCAATGAAGGCAAAGAAGTAACAAAATTAACCGTAATTAACCGTGGTGATCGTCCAATTCAAGTGGGCTCTCATTTTCATTTTTTTGAAGTGAACAGAGGGGTGGAATTTGAACGCAGCCAGGCGTTTGGTATGAGGTTGAATATTCCAGCAGGAACGGCTGTCCGCTTTGAACCAGGGGATGCGAAGGAAATTGAGCTCGTGGCTTTTAGCGGAAAACGAGAAGTGTACGGCTTAAATAATCAGACCGATAGAAAATTAGATGGGGAGGGGAAAGTGTGAGCCTTGAAATGTCACGTAAGCAATATGCTGATATGTTCGGTCCGACAAAGGGAGATTTAATACGACTCGCTGATACAGAGCTATTTATCGAAATTGAACAAGATTATGCGGTGTATGGTGATGAAGTGAAATTTGGCGGAGGAAAAGTCATTCGTGATGGCATGGGTCAGCACCCGCTTGCATCTAGAAGTGAAGTAATGGATTTAGTTTTGACGAACGCGATTATTCTTGACTATACCGGGATTATTAAAGCGGATATCGGGGTGAAAGATGGGAGAATTGCTGCCATTGGGAAAGCGGGGAACCCGCTGCTCATGGATGATGTGACAATGGTGATTGGAGCCGCTACAGAGATTATTGCTGCTGAAGGGATGATTGTTACAGCTGGCGGCATTGATGCCCATATTCATTTTATTTGCCCCGATCAAATCGAAACGGCACTTTCGAGCGGAGTTACAACGATGATTGGAGGTGGGACGGGACCAGCAACGGGAACGAATGCCACGACATGTACACCAGGTGCTTGGAATATTCACCGTATGCTTCAAGCTGCTGAACACTTCCCTATGAATCTGGGATTTTTAGGAAAAGGAAATGCCTCGGCAAAAGAGCCTCTAATTGAACAAATTGAAGCTGGCGCTATTGGTCTGAAGCTGCACGAAGACTGGGGAACGACGTCTGCAGCGATTGATACGAGCCTTACGGTTGCGGATGAATATGATATTCAAATTGCCATCCATACCGATACGCTCAATGAAGCAGGGTTTGTAGAAGACACGATTAAAGCAATTGGCGGTCGTGTTATTCATACATATCATACAGAGGGAGCAGGCGGCGGTCATGCACCCGATATTATTAAAGTAGCCAGTTTTCCTAATATTTTACCATCCTCAACAAATCCAACGAGACCTTATACGATTAATACTCTTGAAGAACATTTAGATATGCTGATGGTTTGTCATCATTTAGACCCTTCTGTCCCAGAAGACATTGCTTTTGCTGATTCGCGTATTCGAAAAGAAACGATTGCGGCTGAAGATATTTTACATGATTTAGGTGTATTCAGCATGATCAGCTCGGATTCCCAAGCGATGGGTCGAGTTGGAGAAGTCATTATGCGCACATGGCAAACGGCAGATAAAATGAAAAAACAACGTGGACGTTTAAGCGAAGAAACGTGTGAAGGCGATAACTTTCGCGTGAAACGATATGTGGCCAAGTACACAATCAATCCTGCGCTCGCACATGGCATAGCGGATGAAGTTGGTTCAATAGAAGTCGGGAAATTCGCTGATTTAGTTGTGTGGGACCCCGCCTTTTTTGGAGTGAAGCCGGATTTAGTTTTAAAAGGCGGAATGATTGCTGCTAGCATCATGGGAGACCCGAACGCGTCTATTCCCACTCCGCAGCCTGTCACATATCGCCCGATGTTTGCCAGCTTTGGCAAGGCCACTGCTGCAACATCCATCACTTTTCTTTCTAAGGCAGCCTATGAAGCAGGCGTTCATCATGAATTAGGGTTAAACAAACTGATTAAACCAGTGAGTAATGTTCGTCAGCTTCAAAAGAAGGATATGAAGTTTAATGGAGAAACTCCTGTCATAGAAGTGGATCCGCAAACATATGAAGTTACAGTGGATCAGCAATTGATTACATGTGAGCCAGCTGAAATTTTACCAATGGCACAACGATATTTCTTATTCTGAGGTGAAATCGATGATTATTGAAAAAGTAATTGGAAACTTACGTGAGATTGATCGAGCAGGAAGACATCTTGAACGTATCTATTTAGAAAGTGATGCACTTCGTAAAAGAATTCAGCGCGTTAAAACCGATCATGGAAAAGAGTTAGGGATTCGTTTAAAAGGAAATAAAGATTTAGCAGATGGCGACATTCTATATATGGATGAAAAGAATATCATTGCCATTCAAACATTGGCTGATGATGTATTAGCTATTCAGCCTGCATCTATTGGTCAAATGGGAGAAGTTGCACATCAATTAGGCAATCGCCATTTACCAGCGCAGTTTGAAGGAGACGAAATGCTCGTTCAATATGATTATCTCGTTGAAAAGCTATTGACTGATATGAAGGTTCAATATCGTCGTGAAAAAAGAAAGGTTAAAGAAGCATTTCGTCATATCGGACATGCGCATGATTAAAGAAATCCTTCCGTTAATTCAGCTTTGTGATTCGAACTTTCCATCTGGAGCGTTTTCCCATTCCTTTGGATTGGAAACGTATATTCAAGAAGACTATGTAACTACTGTTGAGGAGTTTAAACAGTTTTTACATGTATATATTTTGAAATCATTAACGTATACAGATGGGCTTGGCTGCCGGATTGCCTATGATTTAGCGGCGGAACAGAAGCTTGAAGAGTTGTGGGCGTTAGATGAAGTCTTATATGCAAGCTGTTCTTCTGCAGAATCACGCGAAGCATCGCGGCGGATTGGCCAGCAAATGGCACGTATTTGTTTAGTGTTATATCCATCTGATACATTGGCGGATTATCAACAGAGGATTAAGAAAAAGCAATGTTACGGCCATCCAGCACTTGTATTTGCGCTTGTATGTTATGAGCTTACTATTTCAAGAGAGTTAGCAGTTATGAGTTGTTTATATGCAGGAGTATCTTCTCTTATCCAAAATGCTGTGCGTGGTATTCCTTTAGGGCAAACAGACGGACAATTATTATTATTATGGGCGCATGAAGTTATCCAATCGGCTGTTGAAGTGGTCGAAGGGCTATCTGAATCAGCACTTGGCCGAACTCAACCAGGTCTCGAAATTGCGCAAATGAGACATGAACAATTACATGTAAGACTATTTATGAGCTAATAGGAAAAGAGGTGAAGAGGTTTGTCTCTGGAGAAAGAGGCAGGCCCATAGTTGATGAAAGATGTTATTAAAATTGGTGTAGGTGGTCCGGTTGGAGCTGGAAAAACGATGCTTGTGGAAAAATTAACGAGAGCGATGGCGAATGATTTTAGTATGGCCGTTGTAACAAATGATATTTACACAAAGGAAGATGCGCTCTTTTTAATGAGAAACGGGGTGCTTCCTGAAACGAGAATTATTGGAGTGGAGACAGGAGGTTGTCCGCATACAGCCATTCGAGAAGATGCTTCCATGAATTTTGCAGCAATTGATGAATTGATGGAATATCACCCTGATTTGGATCTTATTTTTGTTGAGAGCGGCGGTGATAATTTAGCAGCTACATTTAGTCCAGAGCTTGTTGATTTCTCGATTTATATTATCGATGTAGCACAAGGAGAGAAAATCCCGCGTAAGGGCGGACAAGGTATGATTAAATCTGATCTTTTTATTATTAATAAAACAGATTTGGCTCCTTATGTTGGTGCAAGCTTAGAAATCATGGAGCGAGATACGTTAATGACTCGTGGAGATAAGCCGTTCTTCTTTACTAATTTAAAAGATGAACAAGGCTTAGACGATGTTGTGAATTGGATTAAATCAGAGGTTTTCTTAATAGGTTTAGAGCAATGAATTGGACGGGACAATTACATTTAACGGCTTCATTAAAAAATGGGAAGACCATTTTATGTGATAGCTATTATGAAGGGGCGTTTAAAGTATCTCGTCCCGTTTTTTTAGAAGAGGACTCCCCAACTTATTTTTTGATTCATGTCGGCGGCGGCTATGTAGGTGGAGACCGATACAATCAATGCTTTCATTTAGAAGAAGGGGCTGTGCTAACATTAACGACTCAGTCAGCGACGAAAGTCTATAAAACGACAGCGTTACCTGCTAAGCAGCAAACAACGATTTTTCTTGAAAAAGGTAGTTTTCTAACGTATTTACAAGATCCTGTTATTGCTTATGAACAGGCAAAGTATATACAAGAAACGACCATTGAAATGGAAGCAGGCTCTAGCTTATTACTAACAGATATGTACACTCCAGGCTGGTCAGCGACGCAACAGAGCTTTACCTATGATTGGATTCACTCCGATATGACAGTCATTTATGATCGAAGAAAAATAGTAATCGATCACCTCTTATTACAGCCTAAGGATCAACTAGATTCCATCCTCTTATTAGAAGGTTATACCCATTTTGGTTCTCTGCTTTTTATTCATGAAAAGTTGAATGATGCTGCTTTTCATGAATTAGTAGAGGCACTACATATATTTGAAAATGAGGCAAGAATCGGCCTCTCCCGCTTACCGGTTGCCGGCCTGCTTTTACGGGTTTTAGCCAATCAAACACAAATAATCGAGAAAATTTTTGCGATTTGTGAAACGATTTTACGAAGCGAAGTGTTGCAAAAAGAAGCTGTTTTTTATCGGAAATATTAAGGAGATAAGTGTGAGGAGGATTATATGGAAGCTAGTTTATTAATGATTTTAGCAATGGGGTTTATACTAGGTATTAAGCATGCGTTAGAGCCTGATCACATAATTGCTGTATCTACCATTGCCAGTCAAAGTAAGAAGTTATGGCGTTCATCTCTTGCTGGAGTATTTTGGGGTATCGGACATACGCTCACTTTATTTATAATTGGTATAGCGTTAATCGTATTAAAAAATGAAATTCCAGAAGTATGGGCGATGTCTCTTGAATTTTTAGTAGGAATTATGCTCGTATATTTAGGCTTGACGACGATTTTTTCATGGAAAAAAGCGCAGGAGCATAAGCATTTTGAACGGGCTACGTATGTAAAATCTATTTTTGTTGGATTTGTACACGGTCTTGCCGGTAGTGCAGCGATGGTGTTACTAACAATGAGTACTATTAATGAAACGTGGCAAGGAGCGGTATATATTTTGATTTTTGGAGCAGGTACATGCATAGGTATGCTATTATTTACCACTCTATTAAGCATTCCTTTTGTGACGAGTGCTCGTTCCGTAAAACTAAATCAGTCACTTATTGGTTTAACAGGAGCAATTAGTGCGGTATTTGGATTGTATTATATGTACAATTTAGGGGTAAACGAACAATTGTTTACGATGTGGTTTCATTAAATAAATCGACAAGCAGTGAATTTCCTCAGTGGAAATAATACTGCTTTTTTTATTGATTCGTAGAGCTGCTTTCGCTCAAGTGCTTTCATCCTTATTGGCGGCGGGATGTATGCCTTCCCAGTTTCTCCTATGTTGACCGTGTTATCTTCATTAGGTACACTTATCATGGATAGTTACTAGAAAAAGACGATATATCGTCTCTTGTAACGAAAGTTGATATTTTTTCTTATACTCCAATCCTTTAAAGAAGGTGAATTTTCTTAAAGGATAGGCTATGTTAATAGAACTAAAGGATAAAAAAATTAGATAGGTGATTAATTTGCAAATTGCGATACATGGTATTACAGATGAGCGGTTTCGACGACCGCTTCAAAATATAGCTAATTTATTTTTTGAAGAAACAACAATTCAGTTTGGGGAAGAAGAAGCCGCGGAACTCGTTGTTCATTTAGAGTGGCGTGTTACAGAGCGAATTACCGTTTCCGCTGTACTGATAGAGCAATCAACGAACAAACGCTTTGAAGCAGCACATGAAGAAGCGCTTATATTACCCGCTACAGAAAAAGAACAATTCATGCAAGTGAAGCGTGCGGTGTCACATGCGTATTTACAAGTGCTGCAGCAGCTTACGGGTACGATTCAAAAGTGGGGGATTTTAACAGGAATTCGTCCGACAAAGCTGCTTCATAAAAAGCTTCAGCAAGGGTTATCTATGGAAGACGCGCATGCGGAGTTAAAGGAAGATTATTTAATTTCGGATGAGAAAATTGACTTAATGCAAAAAATTACCGAACGTCAATTAGCGGCTGTTCCAGATTTGTATGATTTAAGAAGAGAAGTGAGCATTTATATTGGGATTCCGTTTTGTCCAACGAAATGTGCGTATTGTACATTTCCTGCTTATGCGATTAATGGACGTCAAGGTTCAGTTAATTCTTTCCTTGGCGGTCTTCATTATGAAATACGAGAAATGGGTCGTTATTTAAAAGAAAAAGGCATTAAAATTACGACGATTTATTATGGCGGTGGTACACCGACAAGTATTACAGCCGAAGAAATGGATATGCTGTATGAAGAAATGTACGCTTCCTTCCCTGATGTTGCCAATGTTCGTGAAGTTACGGTTGAAGCGGGAAGACCAGACACCATTACACCTGAGAAGCTGGAAGTGTTGAAGAAATGGAATATCGACCGAATTAGTGTCAATCCGCAATCGTACATTCAAGAAACATTGAAAGCGATTGGCCGACATCATACTGTGCAAGAAACGATTGATAAATTCCACTTATCACGCAGCATGGGGATGAATAACATCAATATGGATTTAATTATCGGTCTCCCTGGTGAAGAATTACCGGAGTTTGAAACAACGCTGGCTGAAACGGAAAAATTGATGCCGGAATCCTTAACCGTTCATACACTTTCTTTTAAACGTGCTTCAGAAATGACGAAGAATAAACAAAAATATAAAGTCGCATCTCGTGATGAAGTAGAAAGAATGATGCATGTAGCAGAGAAGTGGACAGCCGATCATGGATATGTTCCTTATTATTTATATCGTCAGAAAAACATCCTTGGTAATTTAGAAAATGTCGGCTACTCATTGCCAGGTCAGGAAAGTATTTATAACATTATGATTATGGAAGAGCAGCAAACGATTCTCGGGCTTGGCTGCGGTGCAGCGAGTAAATTTATTGACCCAGTGACAGGGAAAATTACTCACTTTGCAAATCCGAAAGACCCAAAATCGTACAATGATCATTTCGAGCATTATACACAAAAGAAAATTGAAATGTTGGAAGAGTTATTGGATAATGAGAAATCCCAAGCCTAATGCTTGGGGTTTTTTGTACGTTAAGAAGTTTAATTTCTTTGAAGGATTAAAGGAAGTATTTTACACCGACTTTCGCCATTAGGGCGATAAGTTTTGTTTTTGTTGATTTAAAATAAAGTTTGATAAAAAGATCTATTTTGTAGAATATTTCTTTGTTCAACACTCGGGGCAGATTGTGAAAATTTGTGCTGAACAAAGCAGGTTACTTCAAGAAAAATTATTATAGGCAGTTTTGGTATTTAGTATTTTTCAGAAACGGATTAGAGAATCCAATAAATGTAGAAGATATAAGATATATAGTCCACAAACTACATTAGGAATGATACATCGATGCACATCATCTATAACTTTTTATTTTTATTAGCTGGTTGGCGATGGGGTGATTGGAGGAATTAGGGAAAGTATTATCCAACAATACTCTTCTTTATTGTAAATGACCTTCTACATAACTTTTTAACCTATAATCACCCATTTTGGCACTTTAAAGAAACCGCATTTTCATTGCTATTCTTTAACCATACAATTATTTCGCTAATGATTATGTTTGTTCGTTATCCTGTGACCATTTTGATTTATCTAAAATATTTCTTCGGAACGAACAAATGGAGAGTAAGAATATTTCACTTCATATTTTGGGTTGTTCTATATGTTGCAGTTGAATATATCAACCTACAAATTGGTTTAATATCTCATCATAATGGTTGGAGTATGTGGAATTCGGTTCTATTCGTTATTGCTATGTTTATTGTATTTCCTATTCATTTTGAACTACTCACCACTTAATTTTCTAACGAAAATTTGAAGTGGAAGATTCCTGCGAACACCAGTGTATCCACTAGTTTTTTAGCAGGCTCTACCCGTAGTCCCTACGGTGATTGCAAAAATATCTTGTATGTTGAACTCGCCACACGCCCTACTCTGCTTGGTTTTCGCTACTTCGGTGCGTGTGGAGGCGATTAGAACGTTGAAGATTTTACCTAGCAGACGATTTTCCTGCTAGAACCTCATATCTTCAGTTTTCAAAGAACAACTTACAAGTATATTATAGTACACTTGTTCGTGTTGTTCAACAATTTAGGCTACCGCCTACCGACATTCATCTCCCACCTACTCATTGGGCTACGCCTTTCACACTCCTTGAGGTGGGAGTCTTCTGTCGGGAAACGATAAAAAACCACTGTTAGCATGGCTGATAGTATTAGGAATATTTATAGTACTTATCATTGGATTTGATTTTCTTTTAAATAAAATGAAATAATTTTTGAAGTTACGGGTGAATTCCTTTAGTAAGAAAAAGTGGTATATTCATAAGGTGTTCGGCAACTCCTGACTTTGGTTGCAATGATTGTTGAGCAAATTAACAATTTTTGAAGGATTGATTATCATGGAAAGAATAATTTTATGGTCAATGCTCATAATAGGAATCGCCCTACTATTTTTTAGTTTAAGAAAACCACCAACTAAAGATTTGATTTTAATTTTCTTATTAACCTCTTTTTTCTCAACATTTCTTGGTGTTATTGTTGTAGAAGAAAAAATGCTCGAATATCCTATAAGCTTTTTAAGTAACTATTTCAGTTCTAGCATTCTGTATGAACATCTTATACTTCCAGTTGTCTGTATTTACTTTTATCAAGCAACTTATTATTCAAGATATCCCAGCATTATTCTGAAATGTACATTGTATACCGCTTTTTTAACGATCATTGAGGTTATTTTTGAAAGGTATACAGATTTAATTAAATATCATACATGGACATGGATACACACGTTTATCAGTATCTTTTTTTTATTCATGTTTATCCGTATCCTGATGCAATTAATTAACAAGCAGGAAAGATAAAGTGGTAAATATTACATGTAAGTCTATAAGAAGGATATATGTATAAGCTTTAAACGTTTATAAAACAGGGACTAAATTCCTTTTCAACTTTTAGCAGCGATATAGCATTCATAATGTTGATTAACAATTAAGATGTTTAAGCCCTAGTTCTGTCATTCCATTAAACTGCGCAATTCTGCAGTAAGAATTGTACTTTTTCTATCTGCTCAAGGTTTATCATTTTAGCCAAGAAGACTCTCATCTTCAAGCCATAGCAATGCGATAGCGAGTGAAGGGTAAGTGGGAGATGAATTGACTTCTTTTTTGTTTCCAGTCGCGTTACCTTCTTTACCATTTTAAGAATGCTTAATTTGATATTCTTCATTTCGGCACATTCTCTTTTTATGTGTAGATAGATTATGAGTTTCACATCGAGTCTATAAATTTTAAAGGGATAATAGCCTGTGGAACGTCGTATGAGGTGAAAGTCTCACGTACGGTGTGAAGTGAGAGAAAAGATGACGATAACTTCAAAAGCGTATCTATTACTATAAATTGAATAAGCTTTTCAATTACGATACAGTTTATTGAAGTGATATAATTAAATAAAATTAAACGTTAATACCGAAATATAATGAAATAAAGAATAAGGAAAAGGGGGATTGAAAATGGATGTAAGATACCCAATTGGGAAACTGCAAGTTCCTGAAAAAGTAACATTAGAAAATATTCAAGAATGGCTAAAGGAAATCGAAACTTACACGATTCGATTAAGAGAAACTGTCGACTCATTAAGTGATGAGGAATTAGGTAGAACTTATCGTGAAGGTAGCTGGACAGTTCGTCAACTTGTTCATCACATTGCAGATTCTCAGTTGAACATGTATCAACGTTTGAAGCTGGCTTTAACAGATGAGAATCCAACAGTACCAGCTTTTGATGAAGAAAAGTGGGCTATTCAACCGGATACAAAGCTTCCTGTAGAAAGTTCTATTAAAATGTTAGAAGGTATAAATGAGCGCATCGTATCTTTAGGACATAGTTTAACTGAAGAGCAATTAAATCGAGCTTTTACTCACCAGATAAATGGGATAATAACAGTCGCAACAAAAGTTGCAAAATTAGCTTGGCACGAAGAGCATCATTTAGCCCATATAAAAATCGCATTATCAAAATAATACAATATGTATAAAAGTGGCTTATCGAACCTCGATAAGCCACTTTTAAAATTAAAATAAGGAATAATTATAGAAGTTTTATTCAACTAAAGGGCACTATCCTGTAGCAAGGATTAGCGTTTATTTTCATTTTAGTACCAGGTTGTGGAGGATTGGAAGAAGGAAAGCTATATATAATTAATGATGTAAGTTTATGCTTTTTATGTAATAATTATTTTGTAGAGATGTAAAGTTACAATTCATACATAGTGAAGGTGGGGATCATAATGGCAACGGGAACGCATACTGTAGTAGTTCCAGCAGATGTACAAGCAGTTTGGGATTATGTCAGTGATCTTGAAAAATGGGCAACGACAGTACCAGCCTATAAAGAACATGAAATCATAAATGACAAGCAATCTATTTGGACATTTGAAGGCAGTGTGAAAGGTATTAAAAAAACAATACAAGCGCAGGTAGATATTACCGAATGGAATGAACCTTCAAATATTAAGTTTGAACTAAAAGGTTTATCAGATAATTTTACAGGAAGCGGTCACTTTACTGCAGAAGATGTTAATGGTGAAACAATAATGACTTGTACGGTAGAAGTCCGTGCAGGTGGATTATCTGGTGCCGTATTAACACCAATTATTAAATGGGCTGTTCCGAAAGTAGCCTCTCGTTTAACAGAATCTATCGCACGTAAAATTGCAGTATTCTCATAGTTTTCAAAGATTGAAAGTCGATTCATTTTGGAGATACCTTATCTGAAGTATAGATGGTAACATTCTGAAGTGACTAATCTAATGATATAGAAGTTCTACTAGAAATTTTATAATTAGCGGAAAGGGGGCTGTCCCAAAAAGGATGGCCTCTTTTTTTCAATATTCCAGAATTGGGAGCATACCAGAACAAGGATAAGCACTCATTTTTCATTTTAGGGCCGGATTGTGGCACAACATCTTTTAGGAAAATGGATATCTATGTTAAAGTTTAGAAGAGATTGTGAAGGTTTGTACTTAAACTCACGAGGCAGGTTAGCGGGAAAAGGAAAATATATCCTTTATATAGAGGTAAAGTAAGGAGAAGCTATTTTGCCCCTCCTTACTTTATTTTTTACATCTTTTTTATACTCTAATAATTCTAAGGAAACAATTTCTCCTATTCGGCATCCGGTGGAGAACATGAATTCAAACAAAGCTTTTTCCATAGGGCTGTAGCAGGCTTCACACAAATGTTCAATTTCCATTTCGTTCAAAAACTTAGGGATTCGTTTTCCGGATTTGGGCTCTTTTATTTTAGCAGCAGGGTTTTTCGAGATATGTCCTTCTTCATGTGACCATCGAAAAAATGATTTGATAAACCGAATGCGATGAGCCAAACTGGCAGGTTTGAGGCTTTCGCTTGATTTTGCCAAGTAAGCCTTTAACTCGTTGGTCGTAATCGAATCAAGTTGTACATCCTTATAAAATCGTAAAAGTAAGATGGATTGCAGTTTATATGCTTTTAATGTCTGTGGAGAAAAGCCTTCAATTCTTTTATCAGCTTCATACATTTCCCATGCTCTAGATAATAACAATTTCATCTCTCCCAATAATTATCTTTTTACAGGAATTATTGACCGGATTGACGAAATTGAAACGGCAGTTCTTATTAAGCTAAAGAAGCAGTTTCCCAAAAGAATGTCTGCCAATACGGCAGACATTTTCTTCCTTGTCTGAGGACGGCGGCTACTAGCATACTAATGATTAATGATATACCATAATCATCAGCAAGGGGGAAATCATGAGCAAAACAGAGGAATTAAAAAAGGAATTGCAGGTCTTGACCAGTCGGCGTGATCGGATGCAACAGAACCTTTATGAAGTAGAAAAACGCATTAACGAAATTGTTAATGAATTGAAAAAAAAATAAAAGAATGAAAGCGCCCCCGATGGTGTTTTTGACTTATTTATTTGTAAAGGTAAATTTTTTAACTGGGTTGCTACGGCAGCCTTTTTTTCTTTAACTACCATGAAAATAAACTTCTGTAATTTAGTGAAAAAGGCAATACTTAATAAGACGCAGCTTATTCATTTTTAAAAAAGGGGAGAGCGCCTAATTTAATTGATCTATTGTAGGAATATGGACTGGATTAAGATGCTTCGGGTTCTTGTAACGTTACTGTGTATCCTAAACTTTCAAGTCTTCGGAGTGAATGTCGTACAATAGATTGCTGTCTCTGTTTATCAAAGTAGTCTTCGCCTAAGTCTACATACATTTCTTTTCGTGTTAAGAGATAATAAGCTATTCTCATCATGGCATGAGCGACGACAATTCCTGCTCGTTTCTTCCCTTTCCGTGATGCTGTACGCCTATACAGTGCTCCAAGGTAATTTTTTGATCCTCTTATGGAATGAGCTGCCTCTGTTAATGCTGACCTCAAATATTTGTTTCCTTTTTTGGTTTTAGCTGATTTTCTTTTTCCAGCACTTTCGTTATGTCCAGGAACCAAACCTGCCCAAGAACACATATGAGCTGCACTTGGAAACTGTTTTTTAATATCAGTCCCAATTTCGGATAAAATTTGCTCAGCCATTCTTGTAGCTATACCAGGAATAGAGTCTAATCGTTCCACATCCTCTTGATAGGGGCTTACCCTTTTCTCGACCTCTTGGTCGAGCATCTCGATTTGCTCTGTTAAAAAATCAATATGCTTTAAAATGGTTTTTAACATGAGGCGTTGATGCGAATTGATATAACCTTTAAGGGCAAGCTGCAGTTCATCTTTCTTCTTTTTCATTGTACGTCGAGCGAAGTTTGCTAGTTTTTCAGGATCTTCTTCGCCTTCGACAATAGCGTTAAGCATATCTCGAGCTGAAACGCCCATGATATCCGAAACCACAGAACCCAGCTTAATGTTGGCGCCCTCTAACACTTTTTGAATGCGGTTATGTTGTCTAGCACGTTCTTCAATAATACTCCTGCGATATTGAACTAGTTCGCGTAGTTCCCGTTGATTTCGATCTGGAATGTAACTAGCTTTTAGGAGTCCATGACGAAGAAGTTTGGCAATCCATTCTGCATCTTTCACATCTGTTTTACGTCCTGGCACTGCTTTCATATGTTGGGCATTCACAACCAAAAACTCAATATCTTCAGACTCTAATAAATTAACAATAGGTTTCCAATATACACTGGTACTCTCCATTGCAACATGAGTACAGTTATGCTGTTTAATCCAGTCCACCAATTGTATTAGAAAAATAGTTTTTGTTGAAAACGTTTGAATCTCCTTTCCTTCTGGTGCCATAATACATGCAGTAATATTGTCCTTATGGACATCCATACCACATGCTCTTTCAATGACTACTTCCATTGAAAACATCCTTTCTACGGCTCTCAATATAATTGGAGGCTGGTGCATCAACCAGAATAGGATTAATCTACCATGTGTGCTTCCCGTAGGGGAGCGACAGTCAGTGGTGCACCTTGGTCGTTGGAGTCAGACTAACGGATGGGCTCTAACGCACCATAGTTCATCGACCTTCCTCTCCCAGCCGTAGAATCAGTATTGACGGTTCTGAACCATTTTCATTCTCTGTGGTGAAGCGCTGATTTTTGCGCTTCATGAATGGCTAACAGGTGTTTAGTTCTATAAGAAGAAGTAAAAAAAGGCGATTCCTTAACGTTGAACAGCACTCCTAAAGCTAGAGTTTATTTTTACAAAACAAGGGCAACAATAGGGATTATAATCATTGATGGGATGTTGAACTATGGTAAAAGATATTAAAATTAGTGCTCGGCAATTTGCAATATTAGTTATTTTATTTTCTATAGGTACGACCATCTTAGTGATTCCTAAAAGTCTGGCTCAAGAGGTAAAACAAGATGCTTGGATTGCAGCTGTAATCGGTATAGGCATAGGTTTATTGCTAGTGGCTTTATATATTGCTATAGGTAGGATGTTCCCTACTATGACACTCGTTGAAATCAATGAAACTCTTCTCGGCAAATGGTTAGGTAAGGCAGTTTCTCTTATGTTTATTTTCTTTTCACTTTACTCCACTGCAACACTATTGTTTTTTGTTGGAAATTTCCTTACGACGCAGATCCTTCCGGATACGCCAATTGAAGCGATCCAGATTCTTTTCACATGCATCTTAATTATGGGAATTCGCCTTGGTCTTGAACCGTTGGCTCGTTCTGCAGAATTGTTATTTCCTATCTTTGTTTTTTTATTCATAGTTCTAGTGGCCTCAATATTTTTACCTCCTGTTCAATTTAAGTTTGAAAATATACAACCCGTATTTGAAACAGGAATAAAACCGATGATTCATGCTGTTTTTCTTTTTACAAGTATTTTTTCTTTACCATTGATTGTTTTATTAATGGTTTTTCCTGTTTCAGTGAATCAACCAAAAGCAGCTGAAAAAAACTTTTTTATTGGAATACTAATCGGCGGAATCTATTTACTTATCATTATTTCTTTAACTATTCTTGTTTTAGGCGCAGATAGTAGTGCCAGATACACATATCCAAGTTATGCTGTGGCCAGAAAAATAAACGTTGGTGATTTTTTTCAAAGGATTGAAGCAATAATGGCTATCATGTGGATTATCACGATTTATTTTAAATCGGCTTTTTACTTTTACGCGTCCGTTATCGGTCTTGCACAAACATTGAATATGAAAGATTATCGGCCACTTACGCTACCTTTAGGGATGATCTTGATTTCGTTTTCCTTGATTGCAAATCCTAATATTGTCTATGTAGGCACATTTGATAAAGAAATTTGGCCGCTATACGTTTCAACGTACGGACTTGTTCTTCCATTACTCTTATTAGCAGTCAATGCAATCCGAAAAAAAATACATCAAAAATAAAAAACATTCCTTTGATTACTCCCGATTTTCAGAGTATAGATCATTAACGTCTTTCATTTTTTTATAGGATTTTGGATAGGAAGGGCTTGGGGACTAAAAGCATTCATTCTAACAATCAATTTCGAACAATAGGAAAATTCCCTCTAATGGTCGTTTCTGGGGAAAATCTGATTATACAAAAATTGGTAAATGCTGTATCGCTATGACCCTTTAAACGTATCCCGTCTGAACCCCAGGATAGCAGGATTTTCGGCTTTATTTCCTACGAATCGATTGTTGGAGAAGTGAAATTTCGATTTTATCCATTACAAGAAATCGGCATACCTAAATAGTTGCCAAGGTAATCTTTTCTTATAGAACTACCATGAAAATAAACTTCTCTTATTACAAAAAAAGACAACACCAAAGAAGGCCCTTCTAATTCGTAAAAAAGAGAGCTGCAATTCATTGATCTATAGATTGGTTGACTGGATTAAGAACCATTATAGACATCTTAGTATTTTTTCATTCTCTGTGGTGAAGCGCTGATTTTTGCGTTTCATGGATAACTAACGGGCAGAATAGTTGGGGATGGGTTGTAGTTATTAATAGACAATTTAAAGATATACATTTTCTTTGAACAAAGAAAAACCTCTCTAAATTCCTCTTAATTTAGGAATTACATGAGAGGTTTGTTTTATATGTTGCTCTTCGAAAAGTGTTTTCGAGTTTCTTCACGTATTTGATTGGGCAAGACGCGCTCAAGCTCTTCATTTAACCATGAAAGTTTTTTACTACGCAAAAAATCACGCATTTTTTCTTCTGCGGAGAGCATAACTAAATTGATAGTGCAGGAAGCACTTGGAGAGCAGCCTTTTTCTCTATATAAATAACTATTATCTTTAATATTTTTACATTGAAATATGGGCTTGGGACCTTCAACTGCTTCAATTACATCCCAAAAAGAAATTTCTTCTGGAGATTTAGCAAGTTTAAAACCACCCTTAACCCCAGGAACTGAACTTACAATCCCAGCCTTAGATAATTTACTAAAAATCTTTGAGAGATATGTATCTGAAACGCCTTGAAAAAAGGATAGTTCCTTTATTCCAATGGGAGAATCTTCAGGATTATCAATTAAATAGACGAGGCAGTGAAGTGCATACTCGACTCCAACGCTATACTGCATTAAAACACCTTCTTCATAAATGAGATTATTTTAATTAATCTTAGAAATGTTTTATTTCTTTGTCAAACATGTACCTTTGGTATCAATTAACAGTTAATAGAGGTTTGACATAATAAAATACATAACATATTATAGACAATATTAATCGACGATTAATATTGTCGCCAATTAGTGTTTAAAGTTCTATCTTTAATTCAATTATCTTTTGAATAAACTTTTTTAGGAGGAAATTAAATGGAACAACGAGTTGATTATTACAATGTAGCCCCAGAAGCACTTAAAATAATGATGGAAATGGAGAAGTATACGAAAACCACAGATATAGACCGTAAACTTCGTGAACTTATAAAAATTCGGGCTTCTCAAATAAATGGTTGTGCATATTGTATTAACATGCATACAGCTGATGCTAGAAAAATGGGAGAAACGGAACAACGTTTATATTGTATTAGTGCTTGGAGAGAGTGTACTTTTTACACAGATGCAGAAAAAGTAGCTCTTGAGTTGACAGAGTACGTGACATTAATCCCGACAAAACGTGTTCCAAATGAGCTTTATCAACGAGTGCGTGAACACTATGACGAGAAACAGTATGTTGACCTTGTTCTAACAATCAATCAAATCAACAGCTGGAATAGAATATCTATTGCAATGGGGAATACAGCAACTGAAAAATAATAACTCTCAACGAACATCATATAAGATCTTCAACAATCGGGTGCTATCCTTGAACAAGGATAAGTGCTCATTTTTCATTTTAGGGCTGGATTGTGGAGGAATATATTTAAAGTCACTGGCAGTTTAGTTAAGGAAGAGAAAAGGTTCTTTTATGTCTCTTTTAACACATACTGTGACACAAGGAGAGAACGCAATAAAATAATATTTTTGCTGCCGAAATTAATTTTTGTTTTTTTTGAAATCAGGATAAAGCAGAATTCCCAATATTAAAGGGGGAGTAATAAAGATGCTGAAAAAAATAAAAGAAGTAGTGTTAATGATGTGGTCATAAATCCATTCGTACACTTGAATCACCTCGATGTTTGCTAATTAATATGTACAAAACAAAAAAGATGATACGGAATGGGGAATGGACACAAACTGTGTATCAAGATATAAAAACAATCAGGATTAACCCGATTGTTTCTCTGTTGATTTTCTAATTAATGTTATCAAAAATCTAACAATTAAAAATGTGGAAGCTATTGAAATAAAACTATGTATTCCAGTCCAAGATTTTTTATAGGTAATTAATTTTGTATTTTTTTCAAGCCAAAGTTCAGCGACTACAGCTGGAAAAGTAAATATGAAACACTTGGTGAGTATTCCTAAGATATTTGACTTTTTGGTTACTTGATTAAAATAAATACACATTACAGGAAAAATTACATAACTAAACAAAACGCTTATGTCAAAGCTTTTAAATAAATTTACTGGGTACTTTAAATACCCTTTTTTCACCAAAATGTTATCTAGAATTGAAGCAATGTAACCTTTTAATAAGAAGATAATTAACCAATCTTTTAGTGGAGGTTTTCTAATTAAATTTAAAAAAGAAACGATTCCTATGAAAAATGATAATCTTATTGTATTTTTTTCAAACTGATTAGCCATACGTCTCCTCCGTTGGAAGTTTCCATTAGTTTAACCAAAAAAAGATGAAAAACAGTTTTTTCTTTTTTTACTTGTTGCACAGTACGAAGATTATATGCAATAGAAGAGAAGCTGTGAATTCAACAATCGTGCGCAAGAATTGAACAATGATGGACTGTTTCAGCAGTCCATTTTTCTTGGTCTTTATTCAGTTAAAGGGCGCTTTCCTGTAATAAGGATCAGTGCTTTTTTCATTTTAGGGCTAGAGTGTGAAGGAATGTACTTAAAGTAATGTGGCAGATTAGTGGAATACATACTTATAACACAATACAATATTTCCAATGGGCAAGTAGTAATAATAAGAGGTGAAACTGGTAACTAGGAGGAGCCGTGTGCGTTAATTGCACAAGCACAGTTCTGTGAGGGGGGAGGAGTACAATCTACCGCGAGGTAGAGAGATTCCCTTCTACTCGACTAGTGCAATAAGATGATAAAATATTATTAGAACAAATTAACAACGGGGTAAAATTATGAAGTTAACATTGGCAACAAACGAAGAGATTAATATGCTACATTCAAAGTTTAAAAAATTTAATACCGATCTTCTTGAAGAACCAAGAAAGGTGTATCCTTTTCTTGGTATTATGGATGTATTTAATCGTGTTCTTACTGAAGAAGAGGCAAATGAGCTATTGGGAAGAAGTCATAATTTAAAGTACGGTTCAAAATTTGTTAGTACCTTTACAAATCTTTTTCATATGGAAGAGAATGAGGTGTATGTACACGTTTATAAAAAAGGGTTTATACAAAACAAAAAAGTGTTCAAATTTATATTGGCTTCCTTAAATCGAGCAGAGGCAAGTCTTTTCCGAAAACTGTTTTCTACCAGTAAGGGAGTTTATAAAATAGGTGATGTGGAAGCCCTTATCTTTTTAGCGAAACTTTCAGTAAATGAACTGCATTTTTCAAATTTTTTCTTTCCTTCTCTTGAAACAGTTGTTATAGGAAATTATGAGTTATGTTTTCCTGTGTATAGCAAGACAAAAGAAGGATTTGAGAAATGCCGAGAGATTATTGAACGAAATGGTTTATTTATACGAGAGTAATCATAAAAAGTGCAAATTTGACAGGCTAGATACTGATACAGCTAGTGCTGTTCTTGTTGAACTAACTGGCAGTTTAATTGAAGTAGGTATCTCACATCTACCTCATCTCATTAACAATGAAAGGAGCAAGGTAAGAGTTAGTTGACCATTAGGCGTGACTACCTGAAGTTAAAATTGTGTTTTTTATCAAAGGGTTTGTCCCATACAAAAAGCTCTCAAACGAATAGATTAATAATAGATTTAAGTATATTTTTAAAATCTAAAACAATATTAATAGAAGGGAGTTTTATCTAGAATGAAACGACATCACTATCTCTACATTGGAGATGGCTTCGACAATACCGTAAAGACATTTGATGCAGAATCGGGCAGGTTCCTTGGAAGATTTGTTCCATCAGGTGACAACGGCTTAGATGGTCCCCGAGGGCTTATCTTTGACCATAATGGTAATCTCCTTGTTACTAACCAAAACGTAGAGCGTCCTCCTCAAGTACCTCAAAATGGAAGCATTTTAAAGTACGATGGACACACTGGAAAGTTTCTAGGATATCTCGTCAGTCCCAACGATCCTAACGCCCCGTTCGCCCCGCGTGGTATCATTCTTTCGAAACAAAATATTCTGTTTGTGGCAGACCTTATTGTACAGAGCGGACTGAATGGAGAAGTGCGGACATATGATGGTACCACTGGACTGTTTCAGGGGAATCTTGAACACCCACCTGCAGTACAGTTTTTCCCCCGAAGTGTAGTAATTGGTCCGGACGGCTTGTTATATGTATCTGTCAGCAACAACATTACTACTCCAGAAGGTCAGCTCGGTGGACGGGTAGTGCGCTATAATCCGAAAACCCGGGAATTCATTGATGTGTTCATTGAAGGCGATTCCAACCCCGATTTTAATCGTCCGGAAGGTTTGGTCTTCGGTCCTGATGGTAACCTTTATATCACAAGTTTCAGAAGGGACCCAAATGACACAGATAAAATTCTTATCTTCGACCGTAAGGGCAGGTTTCTTGACAAGATTGATCTCTATGCCGTCGGACAGCCCCGCGCCTTTGCGCAGGCAATCCTGTTTGGTCCAAACGGTAAACTGTTTGTCCCTATTACAGGACCGGGTCCCGGTAATGGTCAGCCTTTGGGACCTGATACAGGTTCTGTACGTCGCTACAACGTTAAGAACAAAACATTTGATGTGTTTGTACGTCCGGCTCTTCTGGGAGGACCGTTAACGGAGCCGTGGTATCTGACATTTGGCAAAACGGACCCCGCAACACTAGCTTACGGGCATGACAAGGAAGAAAGCAGCGACCATGATCACCACCACCATGATGATGAAAGCAGTGACTAGAATAGTAGTTGAAATTTGAATATATAAGGAAAGACCGCTACTTGTGTTTAGATAGCGGTCTTTCTTTGGACAAGGTGTAACTTTTCTAAAAGGTCTTTGATTTGTTTTAAAATATTCCTTACAGCGAGGTGAGTTCGCCAAGTTTCTAACATCATACAGGTCAAGGTGGTTCTCACGATACAGGTATTACGTCTTTATTTTCTTCATGGAGAGTGTGAAGAAATGTACTTACGCTAACGGGCGCTTATGTTAAAGAAGGGATGGCTGCGGCGATCCCGTTTTCTTATTGTGCTAACGGGCAGATTAGTTGAAAAAGAAATGATAATATATGTGTAGCTAAATTGCTTATTGGGACGTGATTAAAACGGATAAAAGGTTATTGGAGATACATGATGAATGGGAAGATAAATTAGATAAGGACGAGTGGTATTTTAGTAATTCATTCGAATCAATAACCAAGGGTATGTCGTCTGAAGAAGCTTATAACTACATTCCAAATGTTTTAGATCTATTGTTGAAATTAGACAATGACTTTTTAATATGGGAAACTATTTATTTCTTAATTGAACTGTATAGTATTGCTGACACCACTCAGATACATCCATACTTTGAAAGTAATTGGTCTGTTTTAACACAATATTTGAAGAATTATCAAGACTCGTATGCTACACCATTTAAAGAACTTAAGATACAGTTAAGAATAAAAGATTGATTGGTTACCTTCTTCAACTATCGGAGTGCGTTAACTAGTCCAGACCTTTTGAATAATAATTGGAGAAAATAAATTATGACATTTTTATATGTAGGAATTAGTTGCGTTATTGTTGGATTTGGTTTAAGTTCACTTAGTTTTTATGAAGTTAAAGATGGTTTGAAAATTCTATTTGAAGAGCCGAATAAGATAAGGAAGGCAGCTTTTTTCTTTACTATATTTGAATATGTTACAGGGATATTTTTGTTTGGAATTCTGATGATTTTGTTTGGCATATTTGCAATTATATATACATTTTTATGAAATTGCTTACTTCACTAACGGGTGCAATCGTTAAATATAATCCAATATAGGGAGACGTGTATGAAAGAAGTAATTATTTCTGAATTAGGCAAATTAGTGGGATTAACATTACAGGATGCAGGAAGAGCTTCTAACCTATTCTGGCTGGGTTTTGGGGATATAATTCAAATCATTAGGAGAGGAAAAAACCAAGAATCAGCAGAATACGCACTACATATTCAATGTTCATGGAGAATTACCTTGAATAACAAAATTGTTCTAGCTTCACGAGATTTCTATTCTCCAAGCTTGGAATGGGATGGAGACTTTGAGGACTTCGATTGGGATATACAAGGTAATAATAGATTTGATGAACGAATCAAATCTATTATAAAGGACCAAGGACAATTAAAGGTAGACAAAATTGAATCTGATGAGGTTGGTGGATTAAAGGTCTTTTTATCAGATGGTTATAAATTAGAAGCATTCCCCGATAGTTCAGAAGACGATGAACAAAGTGAACACTGGAGGTTCTTTAACCGAAAAGATAATAATCCTCATTTTGTTGTTACTGGGCTGGGAGTTGAAAAGGTTTGAACTTCAACATTGTGAAGAAATGTACTTAAACAAACGGGAGCTATAGTTCAAGATGTGGGCCTGCCACCATCATTATTAAATGAATTGAGGATGCAAATTGAAGTGAAGAAAGATATGTTTAGTTTTACGTCAGCTATAGTTGGAGTTATGGCTCCATTATTTTTATTTGTTGGATTTGAAATAATTAATTTATGATTAAAATCCTATTTAGTTCTTCCATTAACAGGTCTATTTAATGGAAGAAGGAGTGTTGAGCGAACTGGACAGTTTAATAAGAATTTGAAATTACGCTGAATTTTATATGGTAAAATGAGGAGTCATTAGATGTAGAAGGGAATCTTAATATGAAAAAATATAAAGTAATTTTATTTGATTTAGATGGAACTCTTTCAGATCCAAAAATAGGTATAACTAAATCTGTTCAATATGCGTTACAAAAAATGGGCATTGATGAGCCTAATATTGATAAACTTGAATGTTTTATTGGTCCGCCTCTTCAAGCTTCATTCGCAGAATATTACGATTTTGATGAGGGTAACGCACAAAGAGCAATTGATTATTACAGGGAAAGGTTCAAAGATAAGGGTATGTTTGAGAATAAGCTATATTCCAATATTCCTTTACTATTAAAATCATTAAAAGAGCAACAATATACTTTAGTTGTTGCAACTTCAAAGCCTACTGTATTTTCTGAACAAATACTTAAGTACTTTAATATTGACCAGTATTTTGACCTTGTTGTTGGAAGTAACCTTGATGGAACAAGAACAGCAAAAACTGAAATTATTCAATACATACTTGATAAGTATAATAAGTATAAGTTAGATGATTTCATTATGATTGGTGATAGAAAATACGATATGATTGGTGCAAAAAATACTGGTATTGACTCTATTGGAGTAACTTATGGATATGGTTCATTTGAAGAATTAAGTGATTCTCACCCTACACATATTGTCAATAGTGTTGAAGAGATAAAAGAGATTTTAATAGCAAGTAAAGTTGAATAAATGACGACATGTTATTATTCAGCTAAAGGACGCTTTAATGGCATAAGGATTACAGAAATTATCAAATTTTTTTATAAAAATAAGATTTAAATCTACTAGATAAGAATCCATTTTGATTACTCTTTTTCAAAATGGATTCTTTTTATTTATCGTAAAATACGAGTTTGTGAGGTGTTTTTGATCAACCTTTATTTCAAAGTCACATTTTTCCTAGAAAATAAAAAAGCCTAAGGTATATTAACAGGATTTACCAAAAGGTGAGCGAATACTATAAAATGAGAGCGTTTTCTATAAAAGGAGGAGATTATGATGATGAATACCCCTTTGATTTTGACGCAAATGATTGAAAGAGTGGAGAAATATTTTCCGAAGAAAGAAGTTGTATCGAGAACAGATGGAGGAATCCATACACTTACGTATGCACAAATTGCGGAGCGAACAAGACGATTAGCAAGCAGCTTTGAGAAGCTAGGGATTCAAGAGGGAGACCGGATTGGTACACTTGCTTGGAATCATCACCGGCATCTTGAAGCTTATTTTGCGATTCCTTGTTATGGTGCTGTATTGCATACGATTAATATTCGATTGTCTCCTGAGCATGTAGCCTATATCATTAATCATGCGGAAGACCGGTTATTGCTTCTCGATGCGGATTTGATTCCACTTATTGAGGCTATTTCTCCACAATTAAAGTCAGTTGAAGGGTACATCATCATGACAGATCAAGCCGAGCTTCCCAAAACTTCTCTTTCTCCTGTGTACCATTATGAAACATTAGTAGCACAAGGAAATCCAAAGCAAGCTTTGAGACAGGATTTAGACGAAAATGCTCCAGCGGGCATGTGTTATACATCGGCCACAACAGGTAATCCAAAAGGTGTCATCTATTCACATCGAGGTATTGTTCTTCACAGTATGGCGCTTGGATTAGTGGATACAGGCGCAGTGAGCGAGCGGGATGTCGCGATGCCGGTTGTCCCAATGTTTCATGTGAATGCGTGGGGCTTGCCTTTTGCCTGCCTATGGTTTGGGACGAAACAAGTGTTACCAGGTCCTTATTTTACACCGAAAATTCTGGCTGAGCTTATTCAGTCGGAACAAGTGACGATTTCCGCCGGTGTGCCAACGATTTGGCTCGGATTATTACAAGAGCTAGAGACTGGAAACTATGATACAAGCAGTTTACGTGCTCTGCTATGCGGAGGTGCAGCTGCTCCGAAAAGTTTAATTAAGACGTTTGAACAGAAGTATTCGATCCCGTTTTTGCATGCTTACGGAATGACGGAAACAAGTCCTCTTGTTGTCATCTCTAAGCCAAAAAGCTACCAAGATGATTTGTCGGACGAAGAATTGCTAGATTTAAAAGCAAAACAAGGCATTGTCGTTCCAATGATTGATATAAAAGTAGTCGGACAAGATGGTGAAGTGAAGCAGGATGGAAAAGAGATGGGGGAACTGTTGATTCGCGGTCCTTGGATTGCTAGCGAATATTACCGAAATGAAAAAACGGAAGAAGCCTTTAAAGATGGCTGGCTGCATACAGGAGATGTCGTGACAATTGATGAAGAAGGATATGTGAAAATTGTCGATCGTACGAAGGATTTAATTAAAAGCGGGGGAGAGTGGATTTCATCCGTTGATTTAGAAAACGCGTTAATGGCGCATGAAGCGATTTTTGAAGCGGCGGTTATTGCTGTGCCGCATGAAAAATGGCAGGAACGTCCTCTTGCTTGTGTCGTGCTGAAGGAAGGGTACGTTGGAAAAGTAACACCGGAAGACATTCTTGAATTTTTAACGCCGCAATTTGCTAAATGGTGGCTGCCGGATGAAGTATTGTTTGTGAAAGATATTCCGAAAACATCTGTCGGCAAATTTTTAAAACGGGCGTTACGAGAGCAGCTGCAGAATCAATACTTAAAGAAGTGATTAAAGGCGTTCGTTGAAAAAAGAAAACCGAATTTTATTGGGGAATAAAGAAGCAAAAAGGCCTTCCACATGTAAATGGAACGGCCTTTTTACTTAGATATGAAATAAAACTAATTTCCCTGCTGATGATGTACAACGATGAGTAAATTGAGAGTAGTTTTTTTCTTTTAATAGCCTTTCGCCAATTTCTTTCGCTTGCTTATCATGTTCTGCTGTAAACGCTTCGTCTAATAGTTTTTCTCCAGAAGGTTCAAACACTGTTAATTTATAAGTTTTACTCATATGAAACGCCTCTCTTTTATCATAAATTTACATAAAATATAACTATTGTAAAATATTTTATCATTTTTTTCATGTTTTGCCAATTATATTGTAAAGGGTAATGTCTTTCGATACTATTAAACTATCAAGGTGATAGGAGGCGTGGAAACTTATATGGTCTTACATGTTCACAATGTAACGAAACGTTTTGGAGATTATACGGCTGTGAATGAATTAGATTTTACGATACCCGAGCAAGAAATGTTTGGTCTGTTAGGGGCAAATGGAGCGGGAAAAACGACAACGTTTCGAATGATTATTGGATTGCTTCAGCCTACAAAAGGGGAAATTACATGGGAGGGTAAGCGGATTGATCAATCGATGAGTTCGTTAATTGGTTATTTACCGGAAGAGCGGGGGTTATATCCAAAACTAAAGGTAAGTGAGCAGCTATTGTATTTTGCGAGATTAAGAGGAATGAGTAAGGCGGATGCCAATAAAGAAATGGATATTTGGCTTGAACGTTTTAAAGTACCTGAATATAAGAATAAGCGCGTTGAGGAGCTATCAAAGGGGAATCAGCAAAAAATTCAATTAATCTCTTCGGTGCTGCATAAGCCGAAGTTACTTATCCTGGATGAACCGTTTAGCGGGTTAGATCCGGTGAACGTGGAAATGTTGAAGGAAGCAGTCATTGACTTGCGAAATCAAGGAACGACGATTGTATTTTCCAGTCATCGGATGGAGCATGTCGAGGAATTATGTGAAAATCTATGCATTTTACAAAAAGGTTCTCCTGTAGTTGCCGGTCATTTAAAAGAAATTAAGCGCTCTTTTGGAAAGAAAAATGTCGTTGTACATGCCGACTTTAATTTAGATTTTCTTGAAACATTTTCTGGTGTAACGAAAGTCAAAACGACAATGGAAGGGAAAGTGTTACAAGTAGTAGATGAGACGGTTGCGGAAAAAATGCTGCAAGCACTTGTACCGCGAGGGTTTGTTCGGAAGTTTGAATTACAGGAGCCATCATTAAACGATATCTTTATTGAAAAGGTAGGGGCTGCTTATGAATAAGTTCTGGATTGTACTGTTTCATACATACTTGATGAAGCTAAAGACGAAATCATTTCTCATTACAACAGCTATTATGCTTCTTCTTGTAATCGGTTTGAGCAATATTACAAAAATTATTGCCTTATTTGATGATTCAGAAGAGAAGATTGGGATCATCGATCAAACGGGAACCATGTTTGTTGATGTACAACTTGGAATGAAGGCTATTGATGAGGATGTAGAGTTAATCGAACTTAAAACGGAAGAAGAGGCAGAGAAACTTATCGATTCAGAAGAATTAACTGCTTATTTAATGATTAAAAGCGATGAACAAGAGATAATAAAAGGGACGTATAAGGCCAATACGTTAGCTGATACAACGGTTAGCTCAGAGCTTGCTGTTGTGCTGTCACAACTAAAAACAAAAATAATTGCCAATGAACTGCAATTAACGGATAAGCAAATCGCGGCATTACATTCCCCTGTTGTATTAGATACGGTTGCTTTTGAAGAAAATGCTAAGACAGAAGAAGAATTGAATCAAGCCAGGGGGCTTGTCTATATTATTTTATTTGTCATTTACATGGCCGTAATTATGTATTCGAACATGATTGCGATGGAAGTAGCGACTGAGAAAACATCGCGCGTAATGGAAATTTTAATTTCCAGCGTATCACCAGTTCAACAGATGTTTGCCAAAATCCTGGGAATTGCATTGCTAAGTTTAACGCAAATGCTTCTTTTCTTTGGGGTCGGATATTGGAGTATTAAGAGAAATTTATCCGATATGAATGAAGGTATTTTTTCGTTTATGGGCTTTGGAAGTACGAGTATGTCGACGATTGTGTATGCGATTATTTTTACGTTACTCGGTTACTTCCTGTATGCCACATTAGCTGCTTGTTTAGGCTCGATTGTCAGCCGAATTGAGGATGTTCAGCAAATGATTACACCGATGATCATGCTTGTGGTCGCTGCTTTTATGCTAGCGATGTTTGGGTTAAATAATCCATCGGCTACATATATTACCGTGACCTCTTTTATTCCTTTCTTTGCACCAATGATTATGTTCCTTCGGGTAGGGATGCTCGATGTCCCATTTTGGGAGATTAGTTTAAGTATCGGCCTACTAGTTGCGAGTATCGTCATTTTAGCTATATTCGGTGCAAGAGTATATAAAGGCGGCGTTTTAATGTATGGTAGTGCTAAATCGTTAAAAAATATAAAAAAAGCGCTGCAATTAACAAAAAAAGATTAAGTGGTATAATAAAGAGTGGATAACTTAGTGATATATAGTTAATAGGCAAGATGGAAGGGGCATCAAGACGTGACTGTACGAATTGTTAATAATGTTACAGAATTAATTGGTAATACTCCTGTTGTTAAGTTAAATCGTTTAACAGCAGAAGGAGACGCGGAAGTGTATGTGAAATTGGAATATTTCAATCCGAGCCGCAGTGTAAAGGACCGTGCTGCATACAATTTAATTAAGCAGGCGGAAGAAGATGGAGTATTAAAGCCGGGGGCGACGATTATCGAGCCAACGAGCGGGAATACAGGCATTGGTCTAGCTATGAATGCAGCAGCAAAAGGATATCGCGCTATTATGGTGATGCCAGATAATATGTCAAAAGAGCGCATTAATATTTTAAAAGCATATGGAGCAGAAGTGGTGCTCACACCTGCTGATGAGAAAATGCCAGGTGCGATTCGTAAAGCACAGAGCTTACTTGAAGAAATTCCGGGAAGCTTCATGCCGCAGCAGTTTGAAAACCATGCCAATCCGGATATTCACCGTGTAACGACAGCAGTAGAAATATTGGAACAAATGGACCGCAATTTAGATGTGTTTGTGGCAACAGCTGGTACGGGGGGCACGGTTACAGGAACGGGTGAAGCGTTAAAAGCTGAGCTTTCTAATGTAAAGGTCGTGGTTGTAGAGCCTAAAGGTTCACCTGTATTATCAGGTGGACAACCAGGGCCTCACAAGCTTGTTGGAACGAGTCCTGGCTTTATTCCAAGCATCTTAAATATGGAGATATTGGATGAAATTGTTCAAGTAGCTGATGATGATGCTATTAATACGATGAAAGCTTTAGCTGCTAAGGAAGGGATTCTAGTAGGACCATCGGCTGGAGCGGCTGTATGGACTGCGCTTCAAGAAGCACGCCGTTTAGGAGCAGGCAAACGCGTCCTTTGTATTGCCCCGGATAATGGTGAACGCTACTTAAGTATGAATATTTTTTAATTACATCACTTAACCCGAATTTCACGCATATGCTAAGGAATTCGGGTTTTCTTTATCAACAATACGGCGTGGACGTGTTGGCTATGGTATAATGTTGATATTTCCTTGAACGGAGGCAATCGCGAATGAAAAAAGGAATTGTTCATTATGGGTTTGGCGAGACTGTAGATACATATATGTATATAAAAACAAGCACGAAGGCAGTCGCAAGTAACGGTAAACCGTTTTTAACATTAATATTAGCAGATAAAACAGGTGAAATTGAAGCGAAGTTATGGGATGTTTCAGACAACGATGAGAAAGCGTATGCGGCTGAAGCGACGGTCAAGGTACAAGGCGAGGTTCAAAACTTTCGCGGACGCAGTCAGTTAAAAATTCGTCAGATTCGCTTAACAACAGATAATGATGGTGTGAAGAAAAGTGATCTAATTCAAACAGCTCCATTAAGCCAAGAAGAGATGTTGGAGAAAGTTACACAATATATTTTTGAAATGAGAAATCCTAATATTCAAAGAGTAACACGTCACCTTCTTAAGAAGTATCAAGAGGATTTCTTAGTTTTTCCTGCAGCGACAAAAAACCATCATGAATTCATGTCAGGCCTTGCGTATCATGTTGTGTCTATGCTGGATTTGGCCAAAGGAATTGCAGCGCTATATCCATCGCTCGATAAAGACTTATTGTATGCGGGGATTATTCTTCATGACCTTGGAAAAGTTTTCGAGCTATCAGGTCCCGTGTCAACGGTGTATACGGTAGAAGGTAACTTGCTTGGACATATTACCATTATGGTAAATGAAATTGGTAAAGCAGCGGAGGAATTAGAGATTAAGGCAGAAGAAATTATGATTTTGCAGCACCTTGTACTAAGTCATCATGGTAAGGCTGAGTGGGGGAGTCCGAAGCCGCCATTAGTTCGTGAAGCAGAAGTGCTGCACTATATCGATAATTTGGATGCTAAAATTAATATGATGGATCGTGCGTTAGAAAAAGTTAGACCAGGTGAATTTACGGAAAGAGTATTTGCACTAGATAATCGTTCATTTTATAAACCAAACTTTTAAAAAGTATGCTTTCTCTTCTCATGAAGAGGAAGCATATTTTTTGTTTACTTGCATATTGTCTAATACGATTGAAATTTTTGGAAGGGGGAAGGGACATGCCTATTTGGATTTGGTTCGTTTTTATTGGAATAGTAGTCAGTGCCATTATGGCGATTCGAGCAGCTAGACAAGAACGAATGACGGAAAACGCCTGGATTGAGGAGGAAGGACAAAAGTATATAGAACGGATGAAGCTCGAACAGGAAAAGCGGAAGAGTGAAGCGGAACATGGCATATAAAAAAGCGACCATTACGGTCGCTTTTTTATATGCTATAGATAGGGGCAGCATGGAAGTAATTATTTCTCTTCACCTGTAGGAATGGCAGATGACAAGTCTTTATCTTTGATCTCTACCTTAGCATCTTTAACCGCTTTATCTAAAATGCTTTGTGCTTTCGCTTGATCGATTTTGGATACTTTTAAATCGTATTCCAGTTTGTCTTTCATTTTCTCGTATGATTCTTTTTTCTTTTTATCCAACAATTGAATGATGTGATAGCCATGTTCAGATTTAACAGGTTCACTGATTTCATTTTTCTTTAAAGCATATGTTGCTTCTTCGAATTCAGGTACCATTTTCCCTGCTCCAAACCAGCCAAGGTCGCCTCCATTTGCAGCAGAGCCAGTATCTTTAGAGTACTCTTTTGCTAATTTTGCAAAATCTTCCCCTTTATCAAGTTTAGCTTTGACTTCTTTAGCTGTTTTTTCGTCTTCAACAAGAATATGTCTCGCTTTTACTTCTGGCTTAACATTTTTGTAAGCTTCTTTTAGTTCTTTTTCGGTTACCTTAATATCTGCAGTTGCTGCTTTTTCTTGAAGGAGCCCTATTTTTAAGTCGCGTTTTAAATCTTCTTCTGAGCTATATCCAGAAGATGCTAACGCCATTTGGAAATTATCACCCATTTGTTCTTTGAGCTCGTCCAATTTTGCGTTAATTTCTTTATCCGTTACTTCATACTTATCAGACAATACTTTTTCATAAACTAGTTGTTGAATAACTTGTTCGCCGTACTTATCCTTCATAGCTGTGTAAAATTCTTCTTTTGTAATATCGCCTGCTTTTGTTTCAACGACTGTTTCCGAATCTCCACCGCTACAAGCTGTTAGCCCCATTAATCCAGCTGTAACAGCAGCAGTTAATACCCATTTCTTCATGAGAAAACACTCCTAGTTTAAAATTCTGGTTTGTGTGAGTAAATCCATAAATATTACTATAACATATAATGAATTTTTTCAAAAAAAAATTGTACAAAAATTAGAAGTTATTTCATAAAAAATGGGTAATGGTCTACCCCATTTTAGAACCCAAACATAGTATAGAACGAAGACAGCAAAGGGGAGGTACAGAAAATGGGTCATACATGCGGTGGCGGTTTCGCTTTGCTAGTAGTCCTTTTCATCTTGTTAATTATTGTAGGGGCAGCATTCTTCTGTTGATTCACGCAATAAATAAAATGCCCAGTCCCTTTATTGGAATGATGAATAGGATAAAGTAGCCGCTCAATTATTGTTGGACGCTATGTACAAGTGAGATCATTAAATGAAGTTGAACGTGTTAAATATGAGTGTGCCTATAGCTTGAATGGTTATTTGAAAGGAGGAGATTCCATGTCTGGTGGTGGTTTTGGATTCGGCGGCGGTTTTGCTTTAATTGTCGTTCTGTTCATTTTGTTAATTATTATCGGGGCTTCATGGTTCTAACAAAATAAAAGGTGAAGCATAATGCTTCACCCTTTTTATTTGGCTATGTATACAGTATTTCTACATAAGAAGATAGGAGCATAATGGTAATTAAAATATTAATCGTTCTGAATACCTTAGGTTGTCGGTCTTCAGGAATCTCCTTTTGTACACATAAAGAATCTGTCATTCTATTAATATTGTATAAAATAATGAGCGAAAACAAGATAAACCAAAATGAGACCAAGCCTGAATCCCTCCTTGCAAAACATTCATGTATTATAACGATACCAAATAATGACGAAAAAAGATACTGAAAAATGTTGCTTGTTTATGTGTGTTCAACTTGTTAACGAGACATAACAATGTTTATTTGAATACTCTGTTGATGTTTGACTCCCTTTCAGCATAGCTAAAAGGAAGCCAGACATCGTTCCGCCAACTAGATGGGAAATCAATTTAGATTAATTCATTCCTATTAAATTAGTATTCGACCTGGAGAGAAAAAGACATGTATAATGAAAAGATAGCTATATAAAAGGTCAAACTTGAGGTCATAATGTAAAATAGACAGTAGATTCATTTAGACTGACGGGGGATTAGAAGGTATGCGACATTTAGAGAAAGAAATTGAAACACTGCGTTATCATCAACAATTATTGCTAAAGATTATTCAAAATCCGAAGGCGAAGCTGGATTTATTAATTGTTGAAAAAAACATGACAAAAGAGGAGGCTCAACAATTATTAGAACTTTGTGAATCGTTGAGCAAAAAGTTTGTAACAGAAAAAGCGGAGGGGTACATGAACTTTCAACCGCTTTTTAATGACTTACAGAAGCATTTAACGCCTAAGCTTACTGTAAAAGAAGTTATTGAAGCTTTTCTTGCTCAAGGTTTACATAAATCATTCATGCAAGAAATGTCTAAGTTTTATTATTGAACAGACTCAATTTCCTGTTCATTTTCCTTCTTAGTAATTTTTCCATCTACATCTGTAAATTCCTGATCGATATTTGCAAATGAACGCTCGAAGATTTGCATAAAGTCTTCTCCGTAAATATTGCGAATAATGGCCATCATTTCAATTAAATCAGGGAATTTTCCGTAAAGTTCACGAAGGGGAAGTGCACCTGAAAAAGCCGAATTTTTGCCAGGGTCATAGGTTTCCATTAAATCTAGTAACACCTTTTCCCCCTCGGGTGTAATTTCGATGTACGTATTTCGCTTGTCATTTTCCTTTTTGGAGAATCTTAGCAGTCCGCGCTCTTCTAACTTTTTTGAAAAGTTAAATGCTGTAGATACATGCATGACTCCGAACTTCGCAACATCGGAAATAGAGGAGCCATTTAAGTGATACGAAATCCAAAGAATATGATGTTCATTAATGTTTAAATCATGTGGTTTAATCCATTGCTGCCAATCCTTCTCAACAGCTTTCCACAATGCTTTACTTAGCTGAGCAACTCTTTGACTAAAAATCATTGCTTCTTTCATAGAATAATTTTTATCTTGCATGATTTAAGATCACCTACTTATCAGAGTGTGTACATTTATTATGACAATAAAATAAAAATTAATAAAGTAAAAGTTTGCGAAATTTTTAGAAATTTTATTCCGATAGTCCTGAAAAAATGGGAAATTTCCAATTTTATATAGGGATTATGAAAATTTTGTAAAAAAAAGAATAAATAACTGGGCTTCTTAACGCTTACTCTTTGTTCGAACGCGCAGGAATGATTTCTTCCAATTCTTTTAAAGATTGCTCGATTTCTTCGATATTTTTAAATAATTCGGTTTTATTCGGTTCAATATCTCGTTTCCAATCCTCTATAAGCAATTGGACGTCAGAAACGAACAATTTTAATGAATCTTTACTTGTTTGAGCGGCTTCTATTGCTTCACTTTTTATGTCTTGAATTTTGGTTAATACTTCCTCAATCGATGCACTTAGGTTTTGTTTACTAGTTTGTAAGCGAATTCGTAAGTCTTTACCAGAATTGGGGGCAGAGAGGAGGGTTGCAGCTCCTGCTACGACTGCTCCTGTTACAAATCCAATAAGCAATGATTTGATCTTCATTGTATTATCACCTCATGTTTTATTTATTTCGCTCTGAAATAGCAAAATCCCTTCCAAATATCAAAGTTTAATTGGAAAAAGAATATAGGTTATGTAATAAGACTAACGATTACAAAATATCATAATTTGCTTTAATGGGGAAGAGTATCTGTTATTTTATCTTTATATTGATAAAATAATTAAGAGGATGTAACAATTTTTTGATAAGATATTTGACGATAACAAGATATGGGAATGGACATATTATAAGCAGAGAACACATATACATAGTACAGTGAAACTTGCGTCAGTGTGGGATAAAAATTCAGCTAATCTGGTGGGGCATAGATGAACATGCTATTAATGATATGGGTCGTCTGTTTATGTGTGACGGGGTACTATGCAGCTCTTTTACGCAAATCGGGGATTTATCCGCCTAAAAGGGTCGTGCAATCACGTGCAAGAAAATGGGGAATGGCTAGTGGATGTTGTTTTTTTATTTGGTTTGTTATGCTCTTTATTCGTTAGGGATGTCATATAGTTGATGAATATAATAATTTAGTAAAAAAGCACCGGAGAAAAACCGGCGCTTTTTTACTGTATGCTGATGCTAGGCTTCTACAGAAGCAGAAGGAATGGACGTCTTTTTCAAGATTTTTGCAATGATTGGATAAATAATTGCCATAACGATTGCATTTGCTGCCATAGCTGGTACAACCACGCCTCCGACTAAAAGAACGAAGCTTTTTGGTAAGCCAACGATTAGGTAGGCAGATCCAAGAAAAACGACTCCAGAAATAAGCGTTCCAATGACTGTTAAGCCAACTAAACCAGCAACGTTTGTTGAAAGCTTTTTAAAAGTAACGATTAAGAAATAAAACAAGAACGCAGTAACAAATTTATCAATGATGTTTGGAATATAACCTCCAGGGAAGGATGTTGTCATAGCTGAAAGTAATCCGCATCCTAGAGCAATGACGAATACATTTTTCTTCTCAGGAAATAAAGCAATCGCTAAAAACATCATCAATAGCATCATATCCGGCTTCATTAATAAATATCCTGGAATGATAAAATGTAGTGCCGTTCCAATTCCGAGTAACATGGCAATTGATACAAGTGTTTTTGTGTTCATATAAATCTCTCCTCTTCTCTTCTCAACTAAAAAATGTATACTTTTCCGGCAGTGCACTTGTTGCCTGCCGCGAAAAGTATACATCAGTATATCATGCGCTTCGTTTTTTTAGAAGTGGTTTCTAATTAGTATAGAAGCTTATTTTTGGTAGTTTTTTTGGAACTCTTTCATGAAGTCAGCAAGCTCTTGGCAGTGAGCTGTTGGTACCGCATTATAAATAGATGCACGGCAACCACCGATAGAACGGTGACCGTTAAGACCAACAAAGCCGGCAGCTTTTGCTTCAGCTAAAAATTGTTTTTCTGCTTCTTCTGTTTGTAGGTTAAATGTTACATTCATGTGTGAACGGCTGTCTGGACGTGCATGTCCTTTATAGAAACCATTGCTTTCATCAATCGCATCATAAATGATTTTTGATTTTTGGTGATTGATTTCTGCTATTTTTTCCACGCCGCCTTGTTCTTTTGCCCAGTCTAATACTAGAGATAATAAATAAATCGCTAATGTTGGCGGTGTGTTGTATAAAGAATTATTTTTTGCATGAGTTGCGTAATTTAACACCGTTGGTAATTGGTCGTTATCTTCGATTAAATCTTTGCGGATAATCACAACCGTTACACCAGATGGTCCAAGGTTTTTCTGTGCACCTGCATAGATGATGCCGAATTTACTTACGTCCACTTTTTCACTTAGGATGTCGCTTGACATATCAGCGATTAATGGAACATTTCCTGTTTCAGGGAACTGTTTCCATTGTGTTCCGTAAATTGTGTTATTGCTTGTAATATGTAGATAAGCAGCATCTTCATTTACTTTAATGTCTTCTAATGAAGGGATGAATGAATATTTTTCCTCTTTTGAAGAAGCAACAACAGCTGTTTCGCCAACTTTTTTCGCTTCTTTTAATGCTTTATCTGACCAAGCTCCAGTTAAAACATAATCTGCGCGTTTACCTTCTTTCAATAAGTTCATTGGAACCATTGAGAATTGCAGGCTCGCACCGCCTTGAAGTAGAAGCACTTCATAATTTTCTGGAATCGACATTAATTCTTTAAGTGTTGCGATTGCATGGTTATGAATTTTTTCAAATTGAGCACTGCGGTGGCTAAGCTCCATAACAGACATGCCTGAGTCCTCTATATTTAACCATTCATTTTGAGCTCGTTTTAATACTTCTTCTGGAAGGGCTGCTGGCCCAGCGTTAAAATTCCGTGCACGTTTCACTTTTTCTTCCTCCTAAAAAATAAATGTAGTTACGGTACTAAGTCTATTATATCCTAACAGAAAAATAAATTTAATTGGAGAGGAAATTCGATTTTTTATTTTGTATTTTAAGAAAATTTCACTTTTTTTAGACAAATAAAGACGGAATCTTTCGACATTTTTCGATATTTAGCTTCATCAGATTTATTTTAGCTAATCGCTTCGGAAGGCAGGGAATGCTTTCCGACAGCGATTCATCTATACTTTTCGTATCAAGAAAAAGATTCTCCACATATGTGAAGAATCAGATATACATTATTGAATATGCTGTGCAATGGCGTTTGCAATGTTTTGTAAATCTTCTGGTGTGTATTCGCTGTCATGCGTTTTCCAAACTGCTCCGAAGCCATCACCTTCACCATAGCGAGGGATGATGTGCATATGGTAGTGGAAAACAGATTGTCCAGCCGCTTCTCCATTATTATTGACTAGATTTAAGCCGATTGGATTGAATTCTTGTTTAATGGCACGAGAAATTTCAGGGACAACGGCGAATATTTCTTTTGCAATTTCCGGCGTTAATTCAAACACATTTTCTTTATGTACTTTTGGAATAACGAGTGTATGGCCTTTCGTTACTTGGCTAATATCGAGAAACGCTACGACCTGCTCATTTTCAAATACTTTTGTACTTGGAATATCTCCCTTAATGATTTTGCAAAAAATACAATCGCTCATCGTTTAACTTCCTTTCTAATTTATGAAATTATTGTTAATCGTACCACAAGATGACTGCCTTAGAAAAGTGAAATGAAAAACAGGATGCAACTTTACGTTGCACCCTGTCGTTTGAAAAAGGGGGTATGCTTTTCTTGGCGTATCAACGAGAATAACCTTTGATCAACACCTCATTTACTTTTTGGTAAATTACGGTTATTGGATAAAAGATTTTGTATTCAATGCAAACATCTCCTATAATCTTTATCGTTTTATGAACGAATCAGGTATATTCGATAACTGTTGAATTGAATCTCTTCTACGTGCAAGCGAACCATCTCCTGGTGAAATGACTTCGTAAGCAAATTTCTCTGGGTCTTTCAGTTAGTAGTCTGCAACTGACACCTCATTTACAACATGATATGATTCATTTGTAAGGAAGTTTCTTTTAGAAAGCAGTTATAGTTTCTTTAACTGACACCTCATTTTACAATATGATGTGAATCACTTGTAATGAAGAACCCCTTCTTCCTTATTTATCATGGCCAGTAATGGAAAGTTATATACCCCTGTTTTATATTTTTTTGATTAAATGTTTTTCGGACTTGCTTATTTAGGAAGTAAAAGAGGGCGTCACTATATAATCAAACGGAATTTTGTTACACTATAAACATATTTTATTTAACGCTTTGTTCAATAACAGTGTCACAAAGCTTATAAAGAAAAGAAGGGATCGTTATTATGTCCTTATTAGATATTAAAGACCTTGTCGGGGGCTATACAAAGACGCCTGTATTAAAAGGCATCAGCTTTACGATTCAGCCGAATGAATTAGTCGGTTTAATTGGATTGAATGGAGCTGGGAAAAGTACGACGATTAAACATATTATCGGTTTAATGGAGCCAAAGGGCGGCAGCATTTCGATTGCCGGGAGAACTTTCTCAGAAGATCCCGATGGCTATCGTAAGAAATTTACGTATATTCCGGAAACGCCGATTCTTTATGATGAATTAACACTTGAGGAGCATTTACGTTTAACGGCAATGGCTCATGGAATTGAGGAAACGGTCTATGAAAAGCGAATCGGTGTATTGTTGAAGGAATTTCGGATGGAAAAGCGGATGAAATGGTTTCCTGCTCATTTTTCCAAAGGGATGAAACAAAAGGTGATGATTATGTGTGCCTTTTTAGTTCAGCCCTCGCTTTATATTGTTGATGAGCCGTTTTTAGGGCTGGATCCATTAGGGATCCAATCTTTGCTTGATTTAATGATGAAAATGAAAGAGAGTGGGGCAGGAATTTTAATGTCTACTCATATTTTAGCAACAGCGGAGCGCTATTGTGATTCCTTTGTTATTCTACATAATGGTGAAATTCGAGCGAAAGGGAATTTGGAACAGCTTCGTACTCAATTTGCGATGCCGGGAGCAACGCTTGATGATATTTATATTCAATTGACGAAAGAAGATCATCGTCATGAATAGCGGGCAGTTTTGGAAAGAGCGATTTGTCAGCTACAGCAAAGAAATGCAAAAGTATTTGCGTTATATTTTCAATGGTCATCTAGTATTCGTAATGGTGATAGCCTTTGGGGGAGCAGCGTATTATTATAGCAACTGGGTGAAAACGTTACATAGTGATTTTCCTGCTGTGCCGATTATGGCTGTTATTTTGGCGCTTCTTGTGACACGAAGTCCGATTCATACGTTTTTAAGAGAAGCGGATACCGTGTTTATTTTACCTGTTGAAACGCAGTTAAAGCCTTATTTTACACGTTCTATTTTATTAAGCTGGTTTTTGCAAAGCTATATGTTGCTGCTTGTATTAGCGGCTTTAATGCCAATGTATGCGAAAGTGACAGGCGCAAGCGTGAACGACTTTGTAACCGTGCTGATTGTGCTATTGCTTGTAAAAATGATCAACTTGAATATTCAGTGGTATGTGTTGAAGTATCAAGAGGTTTCCACAAGTCGTATCGATTTATTGCTTCGTTTTGTCATTAATGTAGTATTGCTGTATGTTGTATTGGATAAAGCGTCCATTTGGGTGTCAGTCCTTATCCTATGTATTTTGCTTGGCTTGTTTGCTTATTATCGCGGAGCTACTCGCCAAAAAGCTTTGCAATGGGAGCGGTTAGTGGCACTTGAAAGCAAACGGCTTCAAGCTTTTTACAGGCTGGCCAATTTGTTTACCGATGTACCAAGCTTAGGAAGCAAAGTGGCGAGAAGAAAGTGGTTGGACTTTCTTTTATCCTTTATTCCATATAAACAATCCTCAACATATATGTACTTATATGGGCGTACATTTTTACGGGCGAATGATTATGCAGGTTTGTTAGTTCGTTTAACCCTAATCGGTTCAGTTATTTTAGCTGTACTGTCCAATCAATGGGCCTATTTATTTGTCGTTGCTTTATTCTTATTTATAACAGCGATTCAATTGTTACCAGTATGGAAAGTACATGAATGGAAAATTTGGGTTTCGTTGTATCCGTTACCGGCTAATATGCGTGAGGCAGCGGTTATTCGGTGGATTTCTTACTTTTTATCACTAGAAGCTGTGGTATTTGTTGTTGTGTTGCTTTGTAAAGGTGAATGGATGAGTGGGGGACTTGCGCTAATAGTCGGTATTCTGTTCATTGTTGGCTTTAAAAGCTATGCGGTGAAAAAAATAAGAACGTTTTAAGAGCACAAGAGGTCACCCAAAAGTTTACTTTTGGGTGGCTCTTTTAATTATAGTTATTACTATATATACTGTGGAAATGAATGAATTAGGTCTATAATAGCCTTATAGACAAAAAGGGGAATTTTTATGAATTATACAAACGCATCAAAAATCTGGACGATGCCTTTCTTTGTGGCCCTAATAAACAATTTTTTTCTTTTTATTGTTTATTATTCTCTTATAACTATTTTACCTGTTTATGTAATAAGGGAGTTAAAAGGGTCAGAGGTACAGGCTGGTCTTATGATGACTATATTTATGCTATCAGCGATTTTTGTTCGTCCATTCTCTGGAAAGATTATTGATGTGCTAGGGAAGCGGAAAACACTAATTGTTGCTGAATTGTTTTTTGGTCTTTCTACTTTTTTATATTTATGGGTGGATGACCTGTATTTATTGTTGGCCTTACGCTTTTTTCATGGAATATGGTTTAGTATTGTAACGACTGTATTAATTGCCATTGCTAATGATATTGTGCCAGATAAACGAAAAGGGGAAGGCCTTGGTTATTTTGCTATGTCTATGAACCTAGCTGTCGTAGTAGGTCCATTTATTGCTTTAACGGCCGTTCAATTTTTTCCATATCAATCGTTATTTTTAGGCCTGGCTGTTGCTATAGTGATTGGCTTTCTAGGTTCGTTTAGTATAAAAATTTCAGAAAATCGACCAATCATTCTAGAACGCAAACCCTTATCTATTCATGATTTATTTGAAGTACGGGCTATTCCGATTGCCATTGTTGGGTGTTTAACTGCCTTTTCTTATTCAAGTATTATGTCTTTTATTTCTGTTTATGCAGAAGGTGAGGGTGTATTTGAATATGTAAGTTTATTCTTTGTTGTCTTTGCTTCAGCAATGATTCTTGTTCGTCCGTTCACCGGTCGACTCTATGATCGACGAGGACCAAACTATGTGATCTACCCTTCCTTCATTTTCTTTGCAATCGGCTTATTCGTATTAAGTAGTATGCATTCAGTAACAATGTTGCTTATAGCCGGAGCGCTGATAGGGATGGGCTATGGATCAATCGTACCTTGTTTTCAAACGCTGGCAATCCAATCTGCTGAGAAACATCGAAGCAGTCATGCTACATCGACCTTCTTCACATTGTTTGATTCTGGGATGGCTGCAGGTGCATTCGTGTTAGGGATTATTTCATCCTATCTTGGCTATTCGATGCTTTATATCATTTGTGGCATCATAGTCGTCATAACCATTCCAGTGTACAAACAACTGTCTAGTCGCAAATATAAGAATGAAAGAATAGTTGACTCACAAAGAGAAGGGGCATAATCTCGTTGAGTTTGCTTGCAAATTAGCTTTAAAGAGTAAAGTATTAAGCCTTTTGGAGAAGAGTTATATAGGCTGATATGTTAGGATGTTAATAAGGGAAACACATAATTTATCCATAAGAGATATAGATTTAGGAAATAAGGTTCTTTATGCCTTCGCTGCCAGGCGAGGGCTTTTTTTAACTCTGCAAATTTAAAGCGGGAATGAACGGAGGGAGTAACAATGGAACGCTATGAGCAAGAAGTCTGGCAAGAAGTAATCGCTTGGAAAAAGAAAATGTTTCATAAGCCGAGTACATTTGAACGCATTTCGAAAAAAACACAAGGAAAAATTAATCAATATATCCCCGAAAAAGTACATCGAGCTATAACGGAAAGTATCAAAGGACTTGTTGAAGGGGTGCTATCAGGCTCTTCTTATATTTCAAAAGAGAAACAGGTAGACCTGTTGTCTCTGCAACAAAAAGAAGAATGGGTGAAGGAGACGATTTCGACGTACCGGAAAACAGCGGTAGTAGAGGGGGCTGGAACGGGAGCTGGCGGTTTGTTCCTAGGCTTAGCCGATTTCCCTTTGCTGCTCAGTATTAAAATGAAATTATTATTTGAAATCGCTTGTTTATACGGTTTTGATGCGAAACAATATGAAGAACGGTTATTTATTTTATATGTATTTCAGCTTGCTTTTTGCAGCGATGAAAAAAGAGTCGAAACGCTGCAGGTTATTGAGCGATGGGGCGAAGCAACCGATATTGATTGGCAAGTGCTGCAGCAGGAATATCGGGATCATATTGATTTAGTGAAGATGTTTCAGCTCATTCCAGGAATCGGAGCGGTAGTAGGAGCATATGCGAATCGTCAACTCATTGACCAGTTAGGGGAAACGGCGATGAATTGCTATCGTATTCGATTGATTGCTCAAGAAAGGTAAAACGAAACTATCGTACAGGGTTCTACCGAATCGACATCTTACATGAGGAAAATCTGATAGCAACCATGGAGGCAGTGTCCTATCGGAAGGATCACTATTTTATTGAACTTGATGAACAAGTTCAAGTGTAGAATACGATATTATTTTTTGCTCTATTTAAAAAATAAGGTATTTATAGATTAGTCGTGTCCAATCTGTAAATACCTTTATTTAGATGGAAGTTTTACTTTATTCTTTATCTTTTGAAACCATGGAATACTTTGTAATGTACGGTGCGCCAGAAAAGAGGTGCCCAGTAGAAGTTGGTTTTGGTTTTTCGATATTATGTGCTTCTTTAAAGGACTGAGAACGTGTCCACTTATCGAAATCGCTTTCCTTTTCCCATACTGTTAAAATGACATACGTATCTGATTTAATAGGACGTAAAACTCGCATAGCCATAAAGCCTGGTTCTTTCTCAATTAAGCCTGCTCGGTTTTTAAACTGATATTCTAAGTTCGGCCGCCCTTCTTCGGTAACAGGAATATTATTCATGACAACAAAACCTCGGTCCTGTAATTCCCCTTTTCCTTCCACGACCTCATAGCGGCGCGGTGATGCAAAAACCGTTTTGCCGGATGTTTCATGCAATAGCAAAGTATTCTGAGGATTTTGCATTAAAAAGATTTTTTCATTTGGATGTTTGTTCTTTTTCATCTTTAAAAAATCATACGTTCCAGTTGTCATATATATATTCATACATTCACCTCAAGTCATTATTCTTTGCTATATATTATCAAGAAATTCCATAATAATGAAAGCATTTCAGGATGTTCACAAGTTGTCTATATTTATCTTTATGAAATGTCTAGCCTCAATGTGTTACGATTTGAAATTCTCTTTTCATCTGATATTCTATGTAGGTGACTATAAAAAATATAAATACTTTGACATGCTTGAAAGGTGGATTTGAATGTCTAAGGAAATTACGAATGATACATTTTTAAGAGCGGCACGCGGGGAAAAGACAGATCATGTACCGGTTTGGTATATGCGTCAAGCAGGTCGTTCGCAGCCTGAATATCGAAAAATAAAAGAGAAATACTCTCTATTTGAAATTACGCATCAGCCGGAACTAGCAGCTTATGTAACTAGATTACCAGTTGAACAGTATGGTGTAGATGCGGCGATTCTTTATAAAGATATTATGACACCGCTTCCAGCAATCGGTGTAGATGTAGATATAAAAGCGGGAATCGGCCCTGTCATTGAAAATCCGATTCGTTCACTGCAAGATGTAGAAAGATTAGGCGAATTGCATCCTGAGCAAGATGTTCCTTATGTTTTAGATACGATTAAACTATTAACAACGGAGCAGTTATCCGTTCCGTTAATCGGTTTCTCTGGTGCTCCTTTTACGATTGCTTCTTACATGATTGAAGGCGGCCCATCGAAAAACTACAATAAAACAAAAGCGTTTATGTATGCAGAACCTAAAGCTTGGTTCGCATTGATGGATAAATTAGCTGATACGATTATCGTATATGTGAAGGCTCAAATTCAAGCAGGCGCAAAAGCTGTGCAAATTTTTGACTCTTGGGTAGGGGCATTAAATGTAGCGGATTACCGCGTATTTATTAAACCTGTGATGGAGCGAATTTTCTCCTCTTTACGAGAAGAAAATGTCCCGTTAATTATGTTTGGAGTCGGTGCGAGTCATCTAGCACTAGAGTGGAACGATTTACCTCTTGATGTAGTCGGCTTAGATTGGCGTTTACCAATCTCGCAAGCAAGAAACATGGGGATAAACAAAACCGTACAAGGAAACCTAGATCCAGCTATTCTACTAGCTCCTTGGGAAGTCATTGAGGAGCGGGCAAAAGCAATCCTTGATGAAGGTATGGCACAAGACGGATACATCTTTAATCTTGGACACGGTGTGTTCCCTTCTGTGAATCCGGATGTTTTAAAACGATTAACGAATTTTATCCATGAATATTCTGCTAGTCAAAAATAAATAATGGAATGTAGATGAAGCTAAAGAGGTGACATGTGTGGCAAGGAAGAAAATGGGGCTTTTAGTTATGGCCTATGGAACACCGAATAAAGAAGAGGATATTGAAAGATATTATACACATATTAGACATGGCAGAAGACCATCGGATGAATTACTGGAAGATTTAAAAGGAAGATATAAAGCGATTGGCGGTTTGTCTCCGCTTGCACGTATTACAGAAGGGCAGGCAGAAGGGCTTGAAAAACGCTTAAATGAGATTCAAGAGGAGATTGAATTTAAAGCGTATTTAGGCTTGAAACATATCGAGCCGTTTGTTGAAGACGCAGTGAAACAAATGGCGGATGATGGAATTACAGAAGCCGTAAGTATTGTATTAGCACCGCATTTTTCAACGTTTAGTGTCAAATCTTATAATGGACGTGCTCAAGATGAAGCAGCAAAGTACGGTCTAAAAATTACTTCTGTTGAAAGCTGGTATGACGAGCCGAAATTTATTCAGTTTTGGGTGGATGAGCTAAACGATGTCATTAATCGCATGACAGCAGAAGAACGTGACAATTATGCATTAATTGTTTCTGCTCATAGCTTACCAGAAAAGATTATACAATTGGGAGACCCGTATCCAAAGCAGCTAGAAGAAACCGCTCAACTGATTGCTGACGGTGCAGGCGTTTCAAATTATGCAGTCGGCTGGCAAAGCGCTGGACAAACACCGGAACCTTGGCTTGGCCCGGATGTTCAAGATTTAACGAGAGATTTATATGAGGAAAAAGGATATAAAGCGTTTATCTATATCCCAGTTGGATTTGTATCGACGCATTTAGAAGTTCTCTATGATAATGATTATGAATGTAAAGTCGTAACGGATGAAATTGGGGCGAGCTATTATAGACCTGCTATGCCGGATGTACAGCCAGTGTTTATTGATGCTTTAGCAACCATTGTGTTAAATAAATTACAAGGATAAAAAAGGAATGACTGTCCAATATATTGTGGGATGGTCATTCTTTTTTTGAGGATAAAGTCTTTGATGTGTTTTTGTTGTCTGGTTTTAGCGTCTTGTGCTTTTTTAGGGTGTTGATGTTAGAGAAGATTGCAAACGATTTTTGGCTCATTTCGTGTGAGACCGCGGTCTCACACGCCTTTCAGCTCCGCTGAATTAAATGAGCCAAAAATCAGTAGTACTTTATCAAGTCTTTTGAAAAGTGCTTGCTATGAAAAATAAAATTTGTTACTATCATAAAGAACCGAATGACCAATTTTGAAAAATGGTCAGTGAGAGGTGAGATATGTCTATTGATCGTAAACAACTCATTTTAGAAGCGGCTACGAAGTCTTTTTCGTTGTTTGGATATAAGGCGACTACAATGGATCAAGTGGCGAAAATTGCGAATGTTGGAAAAGGGACGATTTATACTTTTTATGCGAATAAAGAGCAGTTATTTAAAGAGATTGTACTGCAGATGATTGAGGAAATGAAGCAGGAGGCGGACCAAGCCATCCAGCCTGAATTAAGCTTCAAAGAGAATTTACATCGAGCTGTATATCGCATTCTTGAATTTAGAAAAGAGCATCAATTATCGCTTAAATTAGTTCAAGAAGAAAAGGAAATGGGAACACCAGCTGTTCAAGAGATGCTCAATGAGGTGGAGCTTGCTATCGTTTCGTATTTGAAGGAAAAAATTTCGATAGCGATAGAGAAAGCGTATATACGCCCATGTGACCCTGAAATCACCGCTTTTTTAATGTTCAAGCTATATTTAGCGTTCATTTCTGATTGGGAACGAAATCATAAGCCTCTTGAAAAAAAAGAAATAGCTGAACTATTTGAGTTATATTTATTTACTGGATTGTCGATTGCTCCATGATAATCCATATTTTTTTGCAACATTATGACCGATTGAACAAAATGGTCAATCGTGTTTAGGAGGGAATACTTTGAAACCGAGTTTATTAAAACAGCAAGTAGTCGAACTGTTTAAAAATAAAAAAATGCTCGTCTCGATTATTGCTATTTTGTTTATTCCAATTTTATATAGCGGGACGTTTTTATGGGCCTTTTGGGATCCATACAGCCATTTAGAAGATTTACCTGTGGCGATTGTGAATAACGATAAAGGGGCTGAAATGGAAGGAGAAAAGTTACAGCTTGGAGATGAATTTGTTGATAAGTTAAAGGAAAGCAAAGATTTTGATTTTCAGTTTGTGAATCGAGAAACCGGTTATCGAAACTTAGAGAATCAAAAATATTACTTATTAGTCGAAATTCCCGAGAACTTTTCAGAAAATGCAACAACATTGATGGATGAAGATCCGCAAAAGTTACAGTTAAAGTACGTGCCGAATGAGAGCTTTAACTTTTTATCAGCTCAAATTGGCGAGACAGCGGTTGCTAAAATTCAAAAGGCGCTATCAGAAAAAGTAACAGAGACTTATGCCGAAACGATGTTTGATATTATGACGAAACTGGCCGATGGATATGAGTCTACAGACGAAGCAGCTGGAAAATTGAAAGATGGCATTATGGATCTTGATGAAGGAGCGAAAACACTAGAAGAGAAATTAACCTTATTAGCTGAAAAGCAGGTCGAGTTTACAGGCGGTACGAAAAAAGTACATGATGGGACTGTTGAGCTGCAAAAAGGAGCAGCAACACTTGCAGATGGTTTAGGTCAGTTAGCCAATGCTCAAAATCAGTTGATTGAAGGAGCTCAAAAAGCAGAAGAGGGAGCAGGAAGCCTTCAAGCTGGAATTGACCAAGCTCATACTGGCATAGGTACAGTTGAAGAGAAAATGAATGAAGTTGTATCAGGAACGGCTCAAATTCATCAGGGCAGCGAGCAATTGGAGGGTTCGTTACAAAAATTTCAAACAGGAGCGAACAGTGCGGCTCAAGGGGCAAAGGAATTAGAAGAGGGAGTTGCTGCACTGCAATCACAATTAGAGCCTGTTATGCCCGCGTTGCCTGAAGAACAACAGGCTGCCTTGAAGCAAGCACTAGCACAGTTGTCAGCAGGAGCAACAAAACTTGGAGAAGGCAATGAAACATTAGCAAGCTCTGCAGGCCAAATAGAGTCGGGAGCATCCACGTTATCTGAGAAAATCGCAACACTAAATAACGGACAAAAAGCACTTCAAACAGGGATTTCTGAACTGAGCGACGGGACAGAGCAGTTGAAAAACGGTGCCGCTCAATTAACAGAAGGGCAAACTCAATTACGGGTGGGCTTAGTGACGTTTGGTGAGAAGCTGTCTGAAGCATCGGCCGGCAGTCAAAATCTTGCTAAAGGTTCGACAACACTTGTTGATGGGGTCAATCAGTTACAAACAGGTTCAACAGCATTAGCAGATGGGTCTAGTCAACTAGTAGAAGGCTCTAGTCAAATCGTGAATGGAACTAATAAGTTAGCAGAAGGTTCTACAGAATTTAAAGATGAAATCAATGAAGCAGCAACAGAGGCATCCGAGATTCAGGCAAACGACAAAACGTATAATATGGTCGCAGAGCCAGTAACCGTTGAAAAAGAAAGCATAAATAAAGTTCCAAACTACGGAACAGGTATTGCTCCTTATTTCTTATCGTTAGGATTGTTTGTTGGAGCGCTAATACTTTCTATTGTATTTCCGTATAAAGATCCGGTTGATATTCCGCGCAGCGGGTTTAGCTGGTTTACTAGTAAACTAGGTGTTATCACGGTTATTGGAACAATCCAAGCTTTAATCGCTTCAGGAGTCACATTATGGGTATTAGATATGGATGTTCAAAGTGTACCATTATTTATTCTATATTCTATTTTAACAAGCTTAGTCTTTATTACATTGGTTCAATTATTAGTGACAACATTAGGAGACCCAGGCCGTTTTATAGCGATTCTTATCTTAATTTTACAATTAACAACAAGTGCGGGAACATTCCCAATTGAATTAGTTCCGCAGCCACTACAAGATTTCAATGGCTTGCTGCCAATGGCATATACCGTTCGAGGCTATAAAGAAGTCATTTCTAGTGGGAACTTTAGTTTAATGTGGCAAAATGGATATGTGCTTATCGGCTTTATGATAAGCTTTATGGTGTTGACATTGTTGTATTTTGTGATTAGCCATAAAAAGAAATATTCCGGTGTGAATGAATTAGCAGAAGAATAAGAAGAGCGGAACTAGCTCGTTTAGATTAGATAGAAAATAATAAGAGTCACCAAAAGATTGTTTGTTGTCTTTTGGTGACTCTTATTTTGTTATAGAACAATGTCGATGTTTGGCTCTTGCTCGTGTGAGACCCGATCCTTATACACCTTGTAGTAAAGCCAATAAATAAAAAAAACGATTCCCATTAAAAAGAACCGTCTTACAATTTGGGGATAGGGCCAGTGGTGAACTAGCCCTTATATAGAAGCATCTACTTTAAAAAAGTGGATGATGGAACCAATTTTAAAAAAGTTATTTTGTAGACAAGCAATGGTCACATTTGTTTCCGTAACATTCATGTTGTTCTTCGATTTTTTTTCCACATTCTACGCATTGCTTCGGTGGTAGGTTTTTGAAGAATTCAACGCTACTTTTAATCATGAAATCCATCCTCCTGTTCAACTTATCGGTTATCTGTGACTCAATTGTATTATAACAGTTTTATTATGTCAATACATGTTTTATAACATTCTTGAAAAGATGCAAAACGTAAGCAAATAGTTTATATTTGTGGTAGGCTTCGTTGCTCAATATTTTTTCATAAAATAATGGGTAGCTCATTGCGTCTGAAGCCGCAGTTTCAGCTCAAATCATCAACAGTCAAAAGTACCTCCATTGATAGAAGTTTCACTTTATTGTCCATTCGATATGGACTAAATGCAGAAGCGATAAAAGGAGTGACAATAAGAATGAAGATTACCGTTATTGGTTTTTGGGGTGGATACCCAGCGAAAAATGAAGCAAGTTCAGGATACTTATTGGAATATGAGGATTATCGCGTATTGCTTGATTGTGGCAGCGGTGTGTTAGCTCAATTGCAAAACCATTTGAAACCAGAAGAATTAGATGCGGTTGTGTTAAGTCATTATCACCCAGATCATGTTGCGGATATTGGGGTATTACAGCATGCTCTTTTAATTCAACAAATGCTGGGGAGTAAGCAGAAAACACTTCCAATCTATGGACATTCTTTAGATCAGATTGAATTTAATAAACTTTCATATAAAAACATTACAAAGGGAATCGCTTATTCAACTGAAAAGCCCGTACAAATCGGCCCCTTTACGTTTCAATTTATGAAAACGAATCACCCGGCTCCATGCTTTGCAATGAGAATTGAAGCAGGAGGAGATACGCTCGTATATACGGGAGACACTACATATATGGATGAATTGGCGGAATTTGCGAGCGAGGCTAACGTATTGTTGTGCGAGAGTAACTTTTACAGCGATACAAATACAGACGCTTCGAAAGCAGGGCATATGACAGCGCGAGAAGCAGGAATGATTGCGGAGAAGGCGAATGTACAGCTCTTAATTTTAACTCATTTACCGCATTACGGAGATCACCAGCAGTTAAAGAAAGAAGCCGGTGAAGTATTTATGCGTGAAATTGCACTGGCGAAAAGCTGCTTAGAGTTTCAGCTTTGACGAATGAACACAAGGAGGAGCAAGGATGCTTTTTATTGATAACAAAGGAATTACCGACCCAAGAATTAACTTGGCAATTGAGGAATACGCGTTAAAACATTTAGATATTAATGAATCGTACTTATTATTTTATATTAATAAAAATGCAATTATTATCGGGAAAAATCAAAATACGGTTGAAGAGATTAATCAGGACTATGTAGATGAGCAGGGCATTACGGTTGTTCGTCGTCTTTCCGGTGGTGGAGCTGTTTATCACGATTTAGGCAACTTGAATTTTAGCTTTATTACGAAAGATGATGGAGATAGCTTTCATAATTTTAAAAAATTCACTGAACCTGTTGTGAAAGCGCTTGGGAAGCTGGGCGTTCAAGCCGAGCTAAGCGGGCGTAACGATATTATGGCGGAAGGGAAGAAGATTTCCGGCAATGCGATGTTTGCGACAAGAGGACGGATGTTCAGTCACGGTACGTTATTGTTTAACTCTGAAATGGAGCATATCGTATCGGCATTGAAGGTAAAGAAAGATAAAATCGAATCCAAAGGCATTAAGTCTATTAGAAGCCGTGTCGGTAATATTGCAGACTTCTTAAAAGAACCAATGACAATTGAAGAATTTCGCAGCTTCTTATTAAAAAATATTTTTGAAGGAACTGAGGAAATTCCAGAATACGTGTTAACGGAAGAGGATTGGAAGGAGATTCATAAAATCTCGGAAAAACGATATCAGCAATGGGATTGGAATTATGGTCGATCTCCAAAGTTTAATTTACAACATTCTCATCGTTTTCCAGTTGGTTCGATTGATATAAGACTAGAAGTGAATAAAGGGATAATTGAAAACTGTAAAATTTATGGTGATTTCTTTGGTGTAGGAGAAGTAACAGACATTGAACAAAAATTAACGAGCGTTCGTTATGAAAAACAAGCGATTGATGCGGTATTAGAAGAGGTTGATGTACAACATTATTTTGGCAATGTAACAAAAGAAGATATATTGAAATTGATTTTTTAATTGGAAAATCCGTTCTAGCTTAGTTAGGGCGGATTTTTGTGTGTAGAGGTTCTGTTAAATAACGTTGAAGATTTTCGAGCCGTTCTAGATGACAATTTAACAAGTACATTCCTATGCATTAAAGCTGTCGTTCCAAACATGATGGAAAACCAATCAGGTCGTATCATTAACTTATCTTCTGTTTCAGGAAAGCGAGCTCTTCCATATCGAGTAGGATATTGTGCGGCTAAAATGGGAGTTATAGGTTTAACAAGAACACTAGCAGCCGAACTAGGTGAACATAACATTACCGTTAACGCAATTTGTCCTGGATTTGTCGAGGGTGATCGAATTGATAGTGTTATTTCAAACCAAGGAAAAGTAAGAGGAATTGATAAAGAGAAAGTGGAACGTGAACTAAAAAGTTCATCTCCATTAAAACGTTTTGTCAAACCAGAAGAAATTGCCAAGACGGCCGTATTTTTATCGACCGACGCGGCAATTGGAATCACTGGAGAAGATGTAAATGTGAGTTCTGGCGTAGTTATGTATTAAACAATTAATGATGTTGGTATTACCTCACATTTCGGACCCTAAAGAAAAATTTCTGATGCATTTTTAAGCCTTGATATAACGGGCTTTTCAATGAATGATAGACATTGGATAATCCATCTAAACGGAAGAGATTCATAGATACCAAGAGATTAAAATACATTGAAATTGAAATTTTCAAGGGAGTGCGAAATGTGAGATTGAGTTATTTATTTTTCATTCAATTTGAATACGTATGCAAATTACTCACTCTAAATAAAAATTATTGTACATACTGATTTCGTCCAGAGGCCGTAGCGAATGTCATAACTACTACAGAAACAATGATTAGGGTGATGAGTGGAACAGTCCACACATGAGTGACATCATACAAATATCCAATAAACATAGGACCTACAGCCGCAAGCAGGTAGCCTGTTGATTGTACCATCGCAGATAACTCTGCAGCCTGACTTGTATTCCGAGTACGAAGCCCTATGTAGCTTAGAGCCAATGGGAAGCACCCGCCTAATGCAATGCCAATTAAAATAATACTTGCTATTAAAACGGGATATGATGAACCTAGCAGTAATCCTCCATAGCCAACAATCGGGAACATACCTAATATGAAGGCAAGCCATACTTGAGAACGGAAACGTGCTGCCAGAACAGGGACGAAGAAACTAGCAGGCAATCCCATTAGTTGAGTAAACGAAAGTAACCAGCCGGCTGTCTCTATAGTTATTCCATGACTATGTAATATTTCAGGTAACCAAGCAACTGTTACATAAAATAAAAAGGATTGAAACCCCATAAAAATAGCTATTTGCCAGGCAAGCGGCGAACGCCAAATTCGATTAGAGTTAGAACGGACATTCCTCACTGCTTGATGATTTTTACGATTAAACTTGAGCAGAAAAAACCAAATCAGGATAGCGACCAATGCTGGTATCCCCCATACGATTAAGGCTCCTTGCCATCCTAAATTCAACCCAGTGGCTAAAGGAACACTCACCCCCGATGCTAACGATGCAATCAATCCCATTGAAGTGGAATAAACACTTGTCATTAGACCGAATTTTGTTGGAAATTTATCCTTTACAACCACTGGCAAAAGAACATTTCCAATGGCAATGCCCATACCGACAAATAGAGTCCCGATAAAGAGAAAAAACGCCATTGGAATGAATCGAATACATATACCGATTAAAAGAAAAAGCAAACCTAATAGTAAGGTCCTTTCATTGCTTAAACGAGCAGCTATTTTGGGAATGATGGGTGACATCACGGCAAAAACAATTAATGGCAAGCTCATTAATAAGCCTGCACTCCAATGAGCTAACCCAATATCTTCCTGAATCATCCCAACTAATGGTCCTAATGATGTAATAGCTGGCCGCAAATTAAATGCTACTAGCACAATACCAGCAATGAGCAAGAAAGTATAAAAGGAGTTCGTATTAGCATGTTCCTCTTGTACCTTTTGTAATTCCATTAAAATAATCTCCTCCTAGATGAACAAACTTCCTACAATATATTACAGTAATTTAAGGTAGAGATAAAATGAATTTCGCATCTGCTTCATCGATTGGTGGAATTTAGAAAAAAAGAAACGCAGGTAAGCAGAAGGTCTGTGAGATTTGGCCAATAATACTAGTATGTAAAGCGAACTTAACTTTAGTGATAAAACTCATTTGACTTTTCTTGTATAAAAAACATTGCTGGAATTAAATTCATTTATTATAATGAAATTGTAATTAATTTACAGATTTGGTGAATGATTGTTCATTCATTGTGTCTAAATGGAGGGAGAAGAATGAATTTATCTGAACAGCTTCATAAAACCGCCATAGAAAATGCACAAAAACCTGCTTATTATTTTTTAGACCAATCTACTTCGTACGGTGAATTAGATGCTGCGGTGACCAAATTCGCAGATGGTTTACATAAGCTAGGTGTTTCAAAGGGTGATCATGTTGCTATGCTTTTAGGGAATTCTCCACATTTTATTATTGGGATGTACGGTGCATTGCGAGCAGGTGCAACAGTTATTCCAATCAATCCAATTTATACTCCAGATGAAATTAGTTACATTGTCAATAATGGGGATGTGAAGGCAGTCATTGCCCTCGATCTTCTTATTCCGATGCTAGAGAAAATCGATCCGCTCCTAACAACTGTTGAGCAATATATTATTTGTGAAACAGATTCAAGCAACGAACAGTCAAGTAACAGTCCAGTTTCTATTTATTCAAAAATGAAATCGTTTGCAGAGGTTATTGCTTCTGGGGATTTGCAATTTCAGGGCCCTGTGCCAGATGAAGAGGAGACAGCTCTTATCTTGTATACGTCAGGAACGACAGGAAAGCCGAAAGGGGCGATGCTGACACATCGGAACCTTTATTCCAACGCGCGAGATGTTGCAGACTATTTAAAAATAGGTGCCAACGACCGTGTCATTACAACGCTGCCGATGTTTCATGTTTTTAGTTTAACCGTCACTTTAAATGCACCGCTGATAAGTGGAGGAACGCTGTTGATTGTACCTCAGTTTAGTCCAAAGGAAATTTTTAGACTAAGTCAGGAATATGAAGCAACCGTTTTTGCCGGTGTACCAACTATGTATAATTTCTTGTATCAGTACCCGGAAGGAACGGCCGCTCATGTACAGTCTGTTAAACGTTGGATTTCAGGTGGCTCTCCTATGCCGGTGGCTCTTTTAACATCATTCGAACGGAAGTTTCATGTTACGGTTTCAGAAGGATATGGGTTATCTGAGGCGTCACCAGTAACATGCTTCAACCCATTAGATCGCCCGGCTAAACCAGGCTCTATTGGCACATCGATTCTGAATGTTGAAAACAAAATTGTTAATGCACTTGGAGAAGAAGTACCAGTGGGTCAAGTCGGGGAATTGATTGTCCGCGGTCCAAATGTGATGAAAGGCTATTATAAAATGCCAGAGGAATCAAACGCTGTATTGAAAGATGGCTGGCTATATACCGGTGATTTAGCGCGCATGGATGAGGACGGCTATTTTTATATTGTCGATCGTAAGAAAGAACTCATTATTGTTGGGGGATACAATGTGTATCCGCGTGAAGTAGAGGAAGTGTTATTCGCTCACTCGGATGTTATAGAAGCGGCTGCCATTGGCGTGCCTAATTCTAATCAAGGTGAAGTGGTTCATTGTTTTGTAGTGAAAAAAGATCCAGCTTTAACAGAGGAAGAATTAAAAGCTTACTGTGCTAAGCATTTAGCGAAATACAAAGTTCCAGCTTGTATTACATTTATAGAGGAGCTTCCCAAAAATACAACAGGCAAGATTTTACGGCGTGCATTAAAGACTAAAATGACACAATAATCATATAGCTGCCTTTCCTTTAGAGATTATCGCGATTTTCTTCGCTATAGTCTCTTTTGTACAAACATTTTTATGTGTGAAATCATAAACTAATGTAAAAAATTAGGGACTTGATTTCTTGGATAATCCGCGATAAGATAGTAAAAATTTAGTAGTAGGAGGTAGATTAGATGAGAGAAGTTACTTTATTGCAACTTTACGAACATCCTATTACACAAAAGTATTTGAACCGTTCTGGAATGGCACATGCTATTGCTGTTGCCTACCACGCTTTCCATTTAGCAAAGGAGCATAATGTGGATCCGGACATCGCTGCGAAAGCTGGGTTTCTTCATGATATGGGTCACTTTACTTGGTACCGTAATGGAAATTGGGATTATGACCTATATCGTCAAAATGATATTCACCCGATTAAAGGAGCCGAAAGAGCGCACAAGCTTCTTATTCGACTTGGTGAAAATCCTATTAAAGCAAAAACGATTTCCCTTGCTATTTTATTTCACACCGATTCATTTTTACCTTCCAATGATATTATGCGTACCCCATTACAACAGATTGTAAAATGGGCTGATGAGAAAGACGAAGAAGAAGGCGGCAAACATCATTATCGTACAATCGATTCACTTCGAGCAAAAGATATGATTATCCGCTTAGACCAATTGATTGATAAAGAAGCAAACAATAAGTTATCATCCTAGGCGAATAGGATGGTAGCTTATTTTTTATGTACAGGCTTTATTATATGACGCTGTTGGTTTTTTGCTCCTGCTTGTCACACGTCTTTTAGTTTATCCAAAAATGAATGCGGCGAATCGTCCAGAGTTAATGGTCCTGTTACATCCATTTACGAAACATGATGATAAACTGAATAGAATGTTTATCCATCTTCTTGAGAGGTTAAAGGTTCTAACTTGTCTAATTTTGCTTACAATATAGTAAATATATTGTTTTTTACGTGGAAAGTATAAGGGCAACTGGGCGTCTAGCTAGAAGGCAGTTAGAGGTAGTTTTCAACTAAGGGGGAAGGGCGATGGCTAGAAAATGGGCAGGCTATGCTATTATCATTTATTTAGTCTATGTGGCTTGTATGTATGGCTACATTTTTTGGTTTGCGGATACATCGATTCCACAAGTTTTAAAAGGTACGGCGGCAGATCCGCAAACCTTTTTAAACGCAAGAGAGCTTGTGTTAAGTGAGGAATATTCCAACATTCGCAACTTTATCTTTCTAGTTAATACTCCATTTGAATGGCTGATTTATTTTTTCATTTTGCTGTGTGGAGTATCAAGGGTATTTGAGAGATGGTCGATGTCGATGTCTAAATGGAGAGTTGCCCAAACGGGAATTTATTTATTTTGGTTATCGTTGCTTACTTATGTCGCTGTATTCCCTATACAATATATTAGCTATACATTTAGTCGAGCGTATAATATTAATACGCAATCCTTTAGTGCTTGGATGAAGGATGAGATTATTGGATTTTGGGTTAACTTTGCTCTCATGTTTCTTATTGTTTCCGTATTATATTGGTTAATGAAAAAAAGCTCCAAAAAATGGTGGTTATACGCATGGCTTCTCTCGGTTCCGTTTTCCTTTTTACTTATGTTTGTACAACCTGTTTTGATTGATCCGCTTTATAATGACTTTTATCCATTAAAAAATAAACAATTAGAGGAAAAGATTTTAATGCTCGCTGATCGAGCGAATATCCCAGCAGAGCATGTGTATGAAGTGAACAAGTCAGAGGAAACGAATGCTTTAAATGCTTATGTGACAGGCGTTGGGGCGAATTCAAGAATTGTTCTGTGGGATACGACGTTAAACAAATTACAGGAAGATGAAATTTTATTTATTATGGCGCATGAAATGGCTCATTATGTTGAGAAGCATATTTATATTGGAATTGCAGGCTATTTAGCTCTAACGTTTGTGGGGCTTTGGCTCATTTCACGACTGATGAATTACATTGTGGAGCGCTGGGGAAAACTATTAAAGATTTCTGCTGTTGACACTATTAGCTCGCTGCCATTATTTCTATTACTAACTGGTGTCTTACTATTCGCTTCTAATCCTCTTTCAAATTATGTGTCGCGTTATCAGGAAACAAGAGCGGACCGCTATGCGATTGAAATGACTGGAGATCAAGAAGCGGCTATTCATGCTTTTCAAGACTTGACACGTACAGGACTTAGTCAAGTCCATCCGCCTTTACTGATTAAATGGCTTCGTTATACACATCCTTCTATGCTTGAGCGAATTTCTACTATTGAGAAGTATGATAAGGATGAATAAGAGTCGGCTGCTAACGCAGCTGGCTTTTTCGGTTTCAATATCTAAAAAGTGTAAATATTTAGAAAAAACTTTTATTTTTGGCAACATATGATTCTTGACTATAATGAATACAACTTTTACCGCAGATTAACAGTAAGGAAAGAACTTGATTGTTAGAAAGAAATAAAGGAGAAGGAGTATGCGTAATATAGTATCGATTATTGTAGGTTCAGTCATTGTGGCGTTGGCATTTAATTTATTTTTAATTCCTCATCAAATATTGAGCAGCGGCTTGGGCGGAATTGCTATGATGTTGGGAATCGTCACACCTATTAACACAGGAATTTTGAACTTTTTATTAAATTTACCTTTATTAATTATTGGCGTTTTAAAATTAGGAAAACAATTTATTTGCTACACTATTCTATCGGTTGTTGTATTATCCGTTAGCTTATATGTGATTCCTGTTGAAGCGATTTCAACAGACCAGTTTCTATCTTGTTTATTTGGCGGCGTGATATCAGGCCTTGGAGTTGCCATTATTTTTAGAGCATCGGGTTCTTCTGGCGGTTTTGATATTTTGGCCATGTTACTTACAAAAAAACGGGATTTCCCGCTTGGAACGTTACTTTCCGTGATGAATGCGGTGGTGGTGGTGATTTCCGGTTTTATTTTTGACTGGAATTCTGCTTTACTCACATTAGTAGGGATTTATGCTGCTGGTAAGGTTATTGATACGATTCATACGAGTCATATTAAATTAACGTTACTGATTGTGACGAAAAAAGGCGATGAAGTGAAGGAACAGCTATTAGCTAATTTATACCGGGGAATTACAATCATGGATGGGGAAGGAGCTTATTCTGGCAACAAACAAAAAATATTAATGACTGTTATTACACGTTATCAATTAGCAGAGGTGAAGGCAATCCTGAATAAAGTGGATGCAGATGCGTTTGTTAATATTACACAAACAACAGAAGTAATTGGATTTTTCCATCGAGGGTGAAAGGAAATGTTTCTCTTCGACAGAGTTAATCTGTCATAAGTAAAGCCTCCCAAAATAATGGGAGGCTTTGTAAAAAAACATTTTCAACCTGTGTTGCTGTCTAGTTCCACCGGATAGATGACTGTGAGAAAGGTTCGTAATCTGAACGATTGGTTCGCTTTTTTTAATTGCCAAATAGTTTCATTAATTGTTTCATTTCAGCGCTTAATTGTAAAAATAACGGTTTGTCTTTATTGTCAAGGGCATTGTCAATTTGCTGAGCCAGCTTGTTTCGTTTCCTCTTAAGGATGGATTCACGAATAATCATCTCAATGAGTATTTCCTGCATCGTTTCATTTTTCTTGGCTTTTTTCGTCGAGTGAGCCTTTACCAATTCTGAATAGGATTTGTCATTTTTCATTGGAAATCACCCCTGCCCTTTTTATTAATATATGAGTGCTTATGCGATAAAAGTAGTATGATTTTTTAAAAAATTAAATTAGTTTTAACGTATGTATATAAATCAACAGTGCATGTAAATAAACATTCTTATGTCGGTTTAACAAGTTGAATATATATAGTTATGGAATTGTGTCGATAGGTGAAGTATTCCATAGTAGTAGTTAATTTTTTTGAATATTTTGTGAAATTAATACTTTATGCCTATGTATGTGGTATGATTAGGGCAAGTTTTGGATTTATTCATTAAGAAGGGAGAAATGATATGGAACACAATCAAAACAATTTAAGGGCAGAATATACAGTGACGCCTTATACGCTTGCTCTGTTACCTGTTCAAGATGGAAGTAAAGTATATTCGCGAATTATTGAATTAGAAGGTGAATTTATTTGTCCCCTTAAGCCAACGGAGATTATTAAGAAAAGTTGTGAATATTTAGGGGTGAGTTATGAAGGCAGGAGGTCAGGAACAAAGAAAATAACAGGTTTTACACATAAAGCTCCGATTACGATTGATCCTTCTGGCTCGCTTTTCTTCTTTCCAACTGCCTCTCCTTTACGTCCTCAATGTATTTGGTTGGCACATGACCATATCCTGTCATCTACTCGCCTAGACTCTAAACAAACTACAGTTGTTCTTCGTAATAAACAAAGTATAGTTGTTAATATGTCAATCAGCTCATTTAAGACGCAACTGCATCGAACAGCCTTTTTGAAAACGAGGCTCCTTCCACGACTGGAGGAAATACAAAGAATGCTGCAAGATTTAGCTAATCAGTTAGACTGGGCACAAACTGCCGAAGTACCATCCAAGTATACTTTATTGCGCCGAACTTGAGTCAGCGGATGGGCTAACGGAATAAGGATTTTTTTGAAAGAAGTAATACGTCAGTAAGTTTTCCGTTTGTTTTTTTAGGCGGGGGTTAAAATAATTATGGCGTTCTTCCTGCCCTTTATAGGTGAAGCAGTACATCGTAAACGTTTCATCTCGCTCTACTTCGTTAACTGTAATCTCCTCATGCTGTAAATAGGTAAGAACGGCTGCTAAGTCTCGTTCTACTTTTTTGAAAACGTCTTTTATGAGATCCTGATAAGGTCTTTTTAACTTCAATTCGCTTGTTTCGATGATTTGTAAATCCCTTTTTAGAATCTTTAGTACCATTGGCAAATAAATGGCTTGTTCAATCATTGTTTGAGCCTGTTTTGTCATACGAGTCATTGTTCAATCTCCTTTCTCTATATAATATTTGGTTATTTTTGGAACGTTTGTTCTATTTTAAATGATGAAGTTTTATTATGCAAGGCCTCGTTCCGGATTACATACATAGATTATGGAATCTGAAAAAAAGGAATGTTATGATAAAGAAAAAGGAACGATATTTGCCTTTTAAGAAGAATGTTATATATGTGAAATAATGAGAGTACATAGAGAATGGCTACGTAACTTAACATGAGGGAGATTGTTATGGATTTTGAAGCATTACGGGAATGGCTGACGCTTGAAAACATATTAGACATTATGCAGCAATATCAATCGTTAGGACCCATTGCGGGAATTGTATTGCCATTGTTAGAAGCTTTTTTACCTTTTTTACCTTTGTTTATTTTTGTTATGGCCAATGCAACGGCCTTTGGGCTGTGGTGGGGATTTTTATTTTCTTGGCTTGGGGCGGTCATAGGTGCTTTTCTTGTTTTTTTAGTTGTTCGGAAATTTGGACAAGCAAGGTTTTTTCATTTTTTGCAACAACATAAGCAAGTTCAAAAACTTATGAACTGGGTTGAAAATCATGGATTTAGTCCATTGTTTTTAATGCTTTGTTTTCCTTTTACACCGTCAGCGGTCGTGAATATTGTTGCGGGCCTTTCGAAAGTAAGTTTATGGCAATATGCTTTAGCGGTTATATCGGGAAAGATGGTCATGATTTTTACCATTAGTTTCATTGGGTATGACATTCCCTCCCTGATTCATCAACCGGTTCGAACCGTGATTGTATTGATTGTTATTTTTATTCTTTGGTATGTCGGGAAAAGGATTGAGCGTCATTTAGATAAAAATATGAAACAAGAAAGAGGATATTAGAAAAGAGTCGTTCGGTTAGATATACATAAAACCGAACGACTTATTTTTTGCGTTGTTAAACAATATTGTTGATAACATCAACAGCGTTATATAACCAAACTAGTTTTAAAAGGCGAACGTATGATTGTATTCTGGGGTGTGGATGCACTATAATACAAGTAGAAAAAATGGAAAATGAAATCGACATAAGCAAGTCGGTTTTTCTGTTATCATAGATAGTACATTGAAATTTTTGTAGAAAAAGGAGGGACAGCAGGTGACGCTTCGTTTTTTATTGGGGAGATCCGGGACCGGGAAGACGTCTTTTATGTTAGACGAAATCCGAAGTACATTAGCTCATCATCCAGAAGGGAACCCTATCATCTATCTTGTTCCCGATCAGATGACATTTTTGTCTGAATATAAATTAATTAAGACACCAGGACTTGAAGGAATGATTCGGGCTCAGGTGTTCAGCTTTAGTCGACTTGCTTGGCGCGTCCTTCAAGAAACAGGAGGGATGAGCCGTATTCACTTAGATAGCGTAGGGGTGAATATGCTTATTCGTAAAATTATGGAGGAAAAGCAAGAAGAGCTGAAGGTATTTCGACGCTCTGCAGACAAGCAAGGGTTTGTTACGCAAATGGAGCAGATGCTCGTTGAGTTTAAGCGCTGTTGTATACAGCCGGAACAATTGCAAAGTTTTTTAGAACAGTCAGCCGCAACAAGCGGTGTCATTCAAGATAAATTACACGATTTAGAATTAATTTATCAATCGTTTGAAGAGAAATTGATGGGCAAATACCTTCAATCCGAGGATTACTTTACGCTATTGATTGAAAAACTAGCAGATTCTTCTTATATCGCGAATGCACAAATTTATGTCGATGGCTTTTATAGTTTGACTCAACAAGAGCTGCTTATTCTTGAAGAAATGATGAAAAGAGGTTGCTCTGTTACGGTCGCTTTAACGCTAGATCGACCTTATTCATCGATGCCGCCGGATCCTCTAGAACTGTTTAGACAAACCGGGACAACGTATTATGAGATTTATCAAACAGCGCTTCGATTAGGCGTGCCGATTGAAGAAGATAAGGTCTTCACAGAAGTTGGTCGCTTTAGTGAAAATCCTGCATTGAAACATTTAGAGCAGCATTTTGCAGTGCGGCCTGTTCGTCCATATGAGAGCCCAGCGAACGTAATGGTATCGCAGGCGGTAAATCGACGTGCCGAAGTGGAGGGGGTTGCGAGAACAATTGTGAAGCTCGTTCGGGATGAGGAGTACCGCTTTAGAGATATCGCCGTTTTAATGCGAAATGGCGAGGCTTATCGAGATATTATTCAAACCATTTTTCGAGACTATGAGATTCCGCTTTTTATAGATTCTAAACGCAAGATGTTACATCACCCTCTTATTGAACTCATTCGTTCGACATTAGATATTTTGACAAGCAACTGGCGTTATGAACCGGTATTTCAGGCGATTAAGACGGAATTGCTTTTTCCATTAGAGAAGAATAGCGACTTGATGCGTGAACAGGTCGATCGTCTGGAGAATTATGTGTTATCCCGAGGGATTAAAGGGGAGAAATGGACATCAAAAGAGAGATGGACTTATCGTCGTTTTCGTGGCTTAGAGCTTGAAGAACGATCTCAGACGGATAAAGAAAGGCAAATAGAAGAAGAACTAAATGAGCTGAAGCAATGGTTTACCGCACCGATTCTAACGTTATCACGCCGGATAAATCGAGCGGAAACTGCAAAAGAATTATCCGAAGCGCTTTATTTATATTTAGAGGATATCCGTGCCGCAGAGCAATTAGAAAAATTAAGACAAGCAGCTGAAGAAGCTGGCGATTTAGTCGCAGCACGAGAACATGAACAAGCATGGAATGCGGTCATCGATTTACTCGATCAATTTGTAGAGCTGTTAAGTGAAGAGCAGATGTCATTAAAAGCATTTGCCCTCATTATTGAATCAGGGCTTGATTCATTGAATTTTTCATTAGTTCCGCAGGCGATGGATCAAGTGATTATCGCCAACTTAGATTTATCTCGTTTGGATGATGTAAAAGCAGCCTTTATTATTGGATTAAATGATGGAGTGTTACCAGGGAAGGCACCTGCGGAAGGGATTTTTTCAGATCAAGACAGAGAGACGCTGCTTGCAAACGGTCTGGAAGTGGCGCCAAGCTCAAAGATTCGGTTATTAGATGAGGAGTTTATTGCGTATAAGGCTTTTAGTACCCCTTCTCATTTGCTTTACGTATCTTATCCGTTAGCGGATGAGGAAGGGAAAGCATTATTACCGTCTTCTTATATAAAACGTATTTCTGATGTTATTCCTCATATTCATGCTAACTTGTACAGCAACGATCCTTTTGATGGATCTCCAACTGAGCAAGCTGATTTTATTGTGAATATGGAAGTTGCTTTATCTCATCTAACGTCACAATTACAGCTTAAGAAACGGAATTATCCGATGCACCCGCTATGGTGGGATGTTTATAATGCATTGATGGATGACGAATATATGAAAAACGAGACATCGCGTGTCCTATCGAGTATCTTCTATGAAAATCAAGCTAAGAAGCTATCGGCAGAAACAACGAAACAATTATATGGCGAAAGTATTATGACGAGTGTTTCTCGAATGGAGATGTTTAATAGCTGCCCATTTTCTCATTTTGCGGCACATGGATTAAAGCTGCGTGAGCGGCAAGTTTTTAGACTGGATGCACCTGATATTGGGGAAATGTTCCATGGAGCGTTGAAGATCATTTCTGATTATCTATATGAACATGCTATTTCATGGGCAGCATTGACGAAAGATCAATGCTTAACGCTAGCGAGAAAAGCTGTGGAGACGCTCGCTCCTAAATTGCAAAATCAAATTTTGCTTAGTTCTAATCGTCATCATTATTTAAAACGAAAATTAGAACAGGTTATTGGCCGAGCTTCCATTGTGTTAAGTGAACAAGCGAAATTAAGCGGCTTTGCTCCAATTGGTTTAGAGCTAGGATTTGGGAAAAATGAAACGTTGCCGCCCCTTTCATTTTCATTACAGAACGGGACACAGATGGAATTGATCGGTCGAATTGACCGCGTCGATAAAGCCGAAGAGAGTAACGGCATTTTCTTACGTGTATTGGATTATAAGTCTAGTGAGAAAGATTTGAGCTTAACGGAAGTGTATTACGGTTTAGCGTTGCAAATGTTAACGTACCTTGATATCGTTGTCACGCATTCTCGTTCTCTAATTGGAACAGAAGCGCTTCCTGCTGGGGTTCTGTATTTCCATATGCATAATCCGGTCATTAAATCTAAAGGAATGTTAAGTCTTGATCAAATAGAAGAAGAAATGTTTAAAAGCTTTAAAATGAAGGGTCTTATTTTAGGAGATACCAATGTGATTCAACTAATGGACCAATCCCTTGAAGTAGGGGCATCTAGTAAATCTCATATCATTCCAGCTAGCCTTAAAAAGGATGGAACGGTGTCCGCTACGTCCAAAATTGCAAGTCGTGATGAATTTTCTCTCCTGCAAAAGCATGTTCGTCACATTTATGAAAATGCGGGTAATAAAATGGTAAACGGAGATGTCGGAATCGCTCCTTATAAATTGAAAGACCGTACACCATGTAAATATTGTTCATTTAAAACAGTTTGTCAGTTTGATTCATCATTAGAAGACAATGAATACCGAACGTTAACAGATAAGAAGCAAAAAGATGTCTTAGCGTTGCTGAGAGAGGGGGTAGAGGTATGAGTAAAACAATCATTCCTGAAAAGCCAGTGGATGTGACGTGGACAGACGATCAATGGAAGGCGATCTGGGCGAAAGATCAGGACATATTAGTCGCGGCTGCAGCTGGGTCCGGAAAAACAGCTGTACTAGTCAATCGGATTATCCAAAAAATCCTTTCTGAAGACGATCCAATGGATGTGGATGAATTACTAGTCGTGACATTTACGAACGCGTCCGCTGCTGAAATGCGTCATCGTATTAGTGAAGCGCTTGAACAAGCCATTGCTCAAAATCCTAGTTCGCAGCACCTTCGTAAACAGCTAAGCTTAATCAATAGAGCATCTATTTCTACACTACATTCCTTTTGTTTAGAAGTGATTCGTCAATATTATTACGAAATTGATATTGACCCAGGGTTCCGGATTGCCGATTCTACAGAGATAGAATTGCTTCGGGATGAAGTGATGGAAGAGCTATTTGAAGAGCATTATGGCCACAGTGATAATGAGGAATTTTTCCGATTAGTCGATGCGTTTACGAGCGATCGAAGCGATGCGGATTTGCAACAAATTGTACGCTCTTTACATGATTTCTCCCGTTCGCATCCGAATCCAAATCAATGGCTGGATGAAGCCACTGAGATGTATGACCTTTCAGATGATGCGACAATTGAAGATTTACCATTTATCCATGCGTTACGATTTGATATCGCGTTACAATTGGATAAAGCGAAAGATTTATTGGAAAGAGCGTTAGATTTAACAAAGGTGCCAGGGGGTCCGGCACCACGCGTGGAAAATTATCGAGCAGATTTAGAAATGATTGCAGCGTTATCTCAGGCGAATGAAACATCGTGGCATACATTACATGAGGCGATTCAAAACGTTTCTTTTACAACGGCTAAGCGCTGTTCAGGAGCGGACTTTATAAAAGAAATTGTCGATGAAGCGACGAAGCATCGTGATAAAGCGAAAAAAATCGTGAAAACATTACAAGAAGAATTGTTTGTTCGAAAACCGGAAAGTTATCTTCGTGATATACGAGAACTGAAGAGCTATGTCGAAACATTAGTGTTACTGGTTAAGCAGTTTGATGCTCGTTTTTTTGCAGCGAAAACGGAAAAAAATCTGGTGGATTTCTCCGATTTAGAGCATTTTTGTTTAGAGATTTTAACGAAAGAGCTTGAACATAGTGAAAGAAAACCGTCAGACGTTGCGTTAACTTATCGTAAGCAATTTAAAGAAGTGCTTGTCGATGAGTACCAAGATGTCAACCTCGTTCAAGAATCGATTTTATCGTTAGTGACAGCGGACGGTGAGCACAGTGGAAATATGTTCATGGTGGGCGATGTTAAGCAATCTATCTATCGTTTCCGGTTAGCCGAACCAAATTTATTTCTCGGCAAATACACTCGCTTTACTCATGATGGTCAAGAGTCAGGACTGCGGATTGATTTAAATCAGAATTTCCGCAGCCGTACGGAAGTATTAGATGGGACAAACTTTTTATTTCAACAGTTGATGGGAATCAAGGTCGGAGAGATTGAGTATGATGAAGACGCACAATTGAAAAAAGGAGCACCATATCCTGAGGATCAATCGTTTCCTATTGAGTTATATGTTGTAGATGGTGCGCCAAGTGAGGACGAGAGTTTATCAGATTCTTCTGAGTCAACAGCTGAATTTGAGTCGGAAGAATTAGAAAAGGCGCAATTAGAAGCACGTATGATGGCAAAGTTGATTAAACAAGCTATCCATGAAAAACAATCAATCTATGATCCGAAAACGAAGCAGCATCGTGCGATACAATATCGAGATATTGTCATTTTGCTGCGCTCTATGCCATGGGCCCCGCAAATTATGGAGGAATTTAAGAAGCAGGGAATTCCGGTTTATGCGAATTTATCGACCGGCTATTTTGAGGCGACAGAAGTGGCGATTATGCTTTCGTTATTAAAAGTGATTGATAATCCGCAGCAAGATATTCCGCTCGCTTCTGTACTGCGTTCACCGATTGTTGGACTAGATGAAGAGCAAATGGCCAAAATCCGCACGTTCCATTCAGGAAGTTATTATGAAGCACTAGCTGCTTTTTATCGTCAAGGCGATGTGAATGAACAGACAGGCTTATATGAACAAGTGGCTGCCTTTTATCAGAAGCTTGTGAAGTGGAGAAAGCTTGCCAAGCAAGAATCATTGTCAGATTTAATTTGGCTTTTGTATCGCGAAACGAGATTTTATGATTTTGTTGGAGGCATGCCAGGTGGAAAGCAGCGTCAAGCCAATTTGAGAGCCTTTTATGATCGAGCTAGACAATATGAGTCCAGTTCATTCCGTGGTTTATTCCGCTTTTTACGTTTTATTGAAAGAATGCAAGAGCGCGGTGATGATTTAGGAGCTGCCAGGGCACTTGGAGAACAAGAGGATGTCGTTCGACTGATGACGATTCATTCTTCAAAAGGTTTAGAGTTCCCTGTTGTGTTTATTGCTGGTCTTTCGAAGCAATTTAATATGATGGACTTACGCAAATCCTACTTGTTGGATAAGGAGTTCGGGTTTGCAGCGAAATATGTAAATCCAGAGCTTCGAATTACGTATCCATCGTTACCGCAGCTTGCTTTCAAGAAGAAAAAACAATTAGAACTGATTGCCGAGGAAATGCGCGTCTTGTATGTTGCTTTAACAAGGGCAAAGGAGAAGCTGTATTTAATTGCAAGCGTGAATAATGCAGGGAAGAGCTTGAACAGTTGGTGGAGCAACGCCTCTCATGCTGACTGGCTTTTAAAGGATTATACTCGTGCAGGGGCGAAAAGCTATCTCGATTGGATTGGACCAGCTCTCATTCGCCATCAAGATGGTCAAAGATTAATGGAGGATCATGTTCCTAACCGTTTGAATGAAGACATTACTTTCCATACGTCCCAATGGATGATCTCCATCGTTCGAAGTGAAGAACTGATGGGAGTGGACGAAGAGGAGCAAGCGGAAGATTCATGGCTAGAACAAGTGAAGCAATCTAAGAAAGTAGATAGTACGTCGGAATATACGAGATTGATTGAGGACAATCTACATTGGAGCTATCCGCAAATAAATGCAGCCACTCATCGCTCTAAGCAATCTGTTTCGGAATTGAAACGCAGATTTGAATTAGCTGATGATCATAGTGCGACAGAGTTGATTGAGTCGTTTAGTCGACCGATTACAAAGCGGCCAGCTTTTATGCAAGAAAAGTCATTAACACCAGCTGAAAAAGGAACGATTGTTCATTTAGTCATGCAGCATCTCGATATAACAGCTGACATAACCGTCGACTATATTGAACAATTATTGACGGATTTAATTCAGCGTGAGCTGTTAACCGAAGAACAGCGAGTGGCGGTCGATTCACACATTATTATTCAGTTCTTTCAAACGGAAATTGGTCAGCGATTGAAAAAGGCGGCTACTGTACGTCGAGAAGTGCCTTTTATGATGTCGTTACCTGCTCATATTGCGTATCCTGATTGGGATGAAGGAGAAGAAGAGGTACTCGTCCAAGGTGTCATTGATTGTTTATTTGAAGATGAACAAGGGCTTGTGCTGTTAGATTATAAAACAGATGCCATTACCGGCCGTTTTTCAAATGGATTTGAGGGAGCTAAAGACATTCTTGCCGAACGCTATCAAACACAGCTTCAATTATATAAAAGGGCAGTCGAAGGAATTTTGCATAAAAAAGTAACAAAGTGTTATTTATTTTTCTTTGATGGTGCACATTTATTAGAGATGGAAGAGTGAGTGTTCTGAAGCAGAAGATGTTCTGGTAAAATAAAAAGAAACTTGCATTAATGAACGGTTTATAGCTTATAAAACAGGACGTAAACAAAGCAATTGAAGGAGAGTGCTTCAATTGCTTTGTACTTGTGCTAAGAGTTAAATAAGGAGGGATTTGGATATCGATGAAAGTTGTTGCACTCAATATTGGGAAACCAATAACGGTAGAATATGACGGGAAAGCATTAACAACAGGCATATTTAAAACGCCAAGCCTTGAACCAGTTTTTCTTAGGAAGCTCAATTTTGAAGGAGATGGACAGGCTGATTTGGTGAATCACGGCGGAGAAGATAAAGCTGTTTGTGCTTATCCGTACGAGCATTATGCTTATTGGGAACAAACAATAAACAAGGACCTGGGAAGTAGCGCGTTTGGAGAAAACCTTACGCTGCAAGGGATGTTAGAACCGGATATACATATAGGAGATATTTATCAAGTAGGAGAAGCAGTTGTTCAGGTGAGTCAGCCGAGAGAACCTTGCTTTAAAATCGCGAAGAAACATGGGGTGTCTGATTTAGCTCTACAAGTTCAAAATACGGGTTACACAGGGTATTATTTTAGAGTGTTACAAGAAGGATGGGTTCAACCAAATTCCGAAGTTGAATTAATCGAGAAAGATGGTAATCAAATATCGATTCAGTTTGCTAATAACATTATGCACCATGATAAAAGCAATAAAGAAGCGATACAACAAATTTTAGTGGTTGAGGCACTTTCCGACAGCTGGAGAAAGACGTTTCATAAACGTTTAGCAAGGATAGAAACAGATATAAAGTGAAACTTCCATCAGTGGGGGGCTTCCATCCCGTTAAGTGTGGGATAAAAGCAAGACTGGAAGGAACGCGTTAAAACATTGTAAAAACGCTTGGTTCATCAGGGGAACCAAGCGTTTTTACGTAGTACTAATATGAGTTAGTTAAAATTTTTTAATTATTTCCGGCAATTGGTTGGTCAACACCGTTAACATCGAGAACGTTGCTGCCGTTTATAGCACTAGCTGTGAAAACGATAGCACCAGTGTTACCAGAACCAGAGCCGTTTACGGATTTTGCGGCTGATTTTGGAGAAATAACGGCAGCATCTCCGAATTGAAGAGTTCCGTCCATATTAAAAATTTGAACAGGACCTGTGATAGCAGGCATAATAAGCCTCCTTTTTATTTGCTAATTATTTTCTATTTAAAGCGGGATTAGTTGCATGCTTTAGGTTTGAGTCCAGAAGCCGAGTATGATGAATTCTTGAAGTCATTCGTATATGTCCAACGTTGCCGATAGTGGCTATGGATCCAGTAGACATGGCATTTATAATAATGTTTCCTGTTTCAATAAAGGGACATAGGTTATTAACTCTCATTTGAAGCTGTTCACTAATCACCGGAAAAATGGAGGGTTGAGAAAAAATTTTGTAATCGCTAAACTGGTCGTCTCGTTTGTAGAGAATCTCACTTCTTCGTTGAACAGCGATTGCATGAGACGTTCCGTCGATATAAGAACAATCGCCGAGTTGCAGGGTTGAACTAAAAATAATAGAAGTAACCCTCAATGATTTGGTTTTAGATATTCGTTCAAACATATATCTTATGCTTTCGGTACTAGTGATAGTGGCTGTATAATGAGAGATTCCGGTGGTGTATCAAAGGCGGAAGAGAGTTGAACGGTTTGTACATCTCCAATAAGAAATAAGGAAGAAGCTGCTACCCCATTAATATAAATATTGTCTACACATAATTGATGATTAACCACATTAAATTCCATTAGGCTGATTTCCTCCTGTCTGTCCTTGTGAATGTGTAATAAAATTCATAAGGGCTACCTGAATGTCTGATTTTACTTTTTCGAACACTTTTTCTTTTAAATGTTCAAATTGGTGCGGAGCGCGTTCGTTTGGCAAACTGTGATCAAAATACATATGAATTCGTTGCTCGAGTTGGCGTTCGACATCTTGTTTGATGAAATCATGATACGTAGAATCAAGCGTAATACCAACTTGAGCTTCTGTTTCTCGAATCATTTCATCTAAATGTGTTATCAATTCTTTCGCCATTTCTTTAACAACCTGCTCCCGATGTGGAAACGGAAAAGGTGAAGGGGATACAGGCTGGTGATTGACGGCTAATTCATCGATATTATTTAAGTCATTTGGGTTTAATCCTATATTTAATGTGCCATCAAGAGATTCAACTTTTAATTGATCGAATTTATATTCGATTCGATCGACATGAATCGGTGGTTTATTTTTTAGCACAGAGATTTCTTCAGTTAGGCGTTTTACCTCTTGCTCAAGTTGCTGAATTCGTTTCTCTTGAGCTTCTAAGTAATGCTGCATTTGTTTAGAATAGGTATATAAGTCATTGTTCAAGAGAGATTCCCTCCTAACTTTCACCGAAGATTTTAATCTATTGATACTATATGCAAAAGTTTGATGTAGGTGAAAGCCTAGAGGAAATCCTAAAGTTTTACAATGGGACTAAACTAATCTCACTAGTGGGTTCTAATTGTGGTGCTGGTTCTGTGAAGCCTCCCGTATTGGATAATGTAGCAGACGGTTTAATAATGCCAGCACTCCCGATTTGAAAAACAGAAGAGTTACTTATCCCGCCAATTTTAATCATATTAATTTGAATCGTTTGTTGAATATGAAAAATCATTGTAAACTCCTTTCTGATTAGACGTTAAATGCAACAGGTTGGTCGATTACATCGGTATCATTTATATTGGTTGCGCTGTATGCATTATATAGAGAAATCGATTGACCAGTGTTAAATGAGCCTGCACCGGCAAATGTTTTTGCTGTTGAATAAGGAGACATTTTAAAGACGTCGCCGATATGAACAATGCCGCTACTAGACACATTAATGACTTGAATGACTCCGACGATTGCAGGCATATCATCCATCCTTTGACTTATTGATAAAATGTTAAATCACTAGGCAGGAAACTACTTGATGCTATAGTATGTATGTGAACGATTAATGTGAGTAGGGTACTTATGCAATAAGGAAAATATACAATTTGATTTTCCGACATCTTCCCATCTAGTTGGAGGAATGATTTTGGCTCCAGCTTTCTCTTTCGTTTTATGGAGCCAAGAATCAACAGCGGATAATCTGAATCTGTCCTATCATACTAAAAAAAGGAGTGAGAGCGTGAAGGAAGCGATAAATCCGATTGAGGAGAAAAAGCGTCTTGTTCATGTTGATATTTTAAGAGGAATAGCTATTCTAGGAATCTTTTTAGTGAACATGTCGTCTTTTCATATGCCGGTTTTATACATCGATGGATATGATGTTTGGACGACAGGGTCGAACCGCTTGCTGTATATGTTTAGTGATATTTTTGCACAAACAAGTTTTTATCCATTGTTTGCTTTTTTGTTTGGGTTTGGGGCTAGTATTCTGTATGAACGAAGTGCGGAAAAGAGGATGTCATTTCCCATTCTTTTTAGTCGTAGAATGCTTTTCTTGCTCTTTATCGGTTGTATCCATGCTTTTTTTATTTGGCATGGCGATATTTTGATTACATATGCAGTACTAGGATTTGTATTTTTATTGTTTTATAAAGTAAAAGGCAAGACATTATTAATTGTCGGCTCGCTGCTGTATATGATTCCAGCCGTAATTCTAAGCTTGCTTATGGTGTTTACGAGCTTGTTTTTTTCGGAAGAATTAGAAACAGAAGCGACAGCCAATTATGAGTTAGTAGAACAGTCGCAGGACGTTTATCAACATGGTTCATTTATTGAGGTTACGAAGCAAAGAATGCAAGATTGGTATTATGTGAATAATATTGTAGGACTCATCATGTATCTCTTCTTCATTTTTCCTTTCTTTTTACTTGGAGCGGGTTTTGCTAAGCTGCGTTGGCTGCATGAGCCGTCTCTTCATAAACGAAAGCTTATCGTTATCGCGATTGTCTGCTTCATTGTCGGTTTAGCTATTAAATGGCTTCCGTATGTAACGGTCTATCATACCGGAACGACTCTCATTCAAGATGAACTAGGTGGTCCGCTGCTTACTTTTGCTTACATAACAGGTATTACCTTGCTTGTGCAAAAGGACAGCGTACGTCGATTATTACATCCACTCTCCTATATTGGGAAAATGTCCATGAGCAATTATTTGTTCCAATCAATTGTGTGCACCTTACTGTTTTACTCCTATGGCTTCGGTTTATATGGACAAGTTTCGTATACCACAAGCTTTATTCTAATCTTTGTTATTTATGGAGTGCAATGGTTAGCAAGCTATATTTGGCTGAAACACTATCGCTTTGGGCCGATGGAATATGTATGGAGATGTTTTACGTATGGCAAACGATCTGTAATGAAAAGGAAGAGCGAAAAGGGATAGGTACATGCTTATTTCTGCATGCAAAGGGGAAATAAGGACAGAATGCTTAATTTTGTTTTTTAACTCTTGTCTGTGATATGATGTAGGAGAATTTGTACTAGGGGGCATTAAACTTATGATGGATACAACGCATTTACACATCACAACTTGGGTGATTGGTCTTATCCTCTTTTTCGTAACGTATTCAATGTTAAAAGGTGGAAATCCCAAAGCGAAAATGATGCATATGATTACCCGCTTGTTTTACATTCTTATTTTCCTTTCAGGCGGTATGCTAATCTCTGATTTCGGCGTATATGCAACGAAGATGATTGTTGGCTTATTAGTCATTGCTTTTATGGAAATGGTATTAGTACGTACGGCTAAAAGAAAAAGTACAGGAGTTATGTGGACATTATTTATATTAAGTTTACTCTTTGTACTATATTTAGGTTTCTCTTTACCGTTAGGAATCACTATTTTTTAATAAGTAATAAAGAAGCGGACGCTAAGAGCGTCCGCTTCTTTATTTAGAGTTTACCTTTTCAATGATGATTCTTTTTCCCGTGTTAATCGTAAATTCAAATCGGTCATTTTTATTTTCTCCATAAGAGAAATGATGCTGAACGGAACAGATTTCTAAATTGTTATCGAAAGTGAAAAAATTCACACCTGACTGAGTACTTGTATTTTCTAAAAAGGTAAGCTGATTATAGCTATAAATGCAATCATATGCGGAGAAACCGAGAGAATTCAATGTTGTTACAAATTGAAAAAAGGAATCATCGGTTAGTTTCTCTAATAATTCTTCAAACGAGTAGATTAACTTCTTCCGGATATGAATGGTTTCATTTTGTTTGAGGAAGACGATTTCATGATTAGTAAGCTGAATGGCTCCTTCTTCTAAGATGATTCCTTGTCTCCAACGGCCTGACCGGTATACCTCTACTTCGTTGTGCATATAGTCTTCAATGGAGGAGGCCTCATCTGTTTCGTCATCAAAGAAAATCCATTGAAAATTAATATATTCTACTTTTCCTTCTGTAAATGCTCTCGTTTGTTGTTTAATTAATTTTACTCGTTGCTGCTGCCTCATTTACAATTACCTCCAATTTGGGATGCCTCACCTACTTTTTTGACAAAATTCATTGAAAATATAATCGTAACTGGACAAATAACCATCTTTTTATTTTTGCATAGGCTATGTTATACACTTACGACCTTGCTCACAACTTCCTAATCTCCTAAAGAGTATTGTTCGAGTTAGAAAGGATGAAGAATTATGTGTGGGATAACTGGATGGGTACATTTTCAAAAAGATTTACGCGCGGAAACGGATACTGTAGCCAAAATGACAAGTACGTTAGCGAAACGCGGACCAGATGATGAAAATGTGTGGAACGATACCCATGTTGTATTTGGCCATCGTCGTTTAACAGTTGTAGACCCTGTCGGAGGAAAACAACCGATGACGAAGGCTCATGAAAGTGGAGTTTATACACTTTGTTATAACGGTGAGTTGTATAATACAGAAGATTTGCGTAAAGAGCTATTATTAAAAGGATATTCCTTTAAAGGTCATTCTGATACAGAAGTTTTGCTAACTTCTTATATAGAATGGAAAGAAAAATGTGTGGATTTGTTTAATGGGATTTTTGCGTTTGCGATTTGGGATAGTGCGGAGCAAAAACTATTTGTTGGACGTGATCGTTTAGGCGTAAAGCCGTTGTTTTATGCGGAAAGAAATGGCGGACTTTTATTCGGATCGGAATTAAAAGCGCTGCTTGCTCATCCAGATGTTAAAGCAGAAATCAGCTATGAGGGATTAGCAGAAGTATTCGGAGTAGGGCCTTCACGTAAGCCGGGTTCAGGAGTGTTTCATCATATTCAAGAGCTGCGTCCGGCTCATGCGATGACATTGACACGTAATGGACTAAAGATTTGGCGTTATTGGAATGTGAAAAGTGAAGAGCATACGGATAGCCTAGAAGAAACGGTAGATAAAGTTCGTTTCCTTGTTGAAGATGCCGTAACTCGTCAGTTGGTTTCGGATGTACCGCTTTGTACATTCTTATCAGGCGGTGTTGATTCAAGTGCGATTACAGCAATTGCAGCGAATGCCTATCGCCGTGAAGGGAAAGGACCGCTTCATACGTATTCCATCGATTATGAAGATAACGCGAAGTTTTTTAAAGCAAATGATTTTCAACCAAATGCGGACGGTCCATGGATTGAAAAAATGTCGAATGCATTCCAGACGAGGCATCATTCGTCCGTCATTACACAAGAGCTGTTGACAGACTACTTAACGGAAGCCGTTCATGTTCGCGATTTACCGGGAATGGCGGATGTAGATTCCTCTTTACTCTGGTTTTGTAAAGAGATTAAGCGAGACTTTGTGGTCGGCTTGTCTGGAGAATGTGCGGATGAAATTTTTGGCGGATATCCATGGTTCCATCGGGAAGATGACTTGAATCGTTCTGGTTTTCCATGGATGCGTTCAACGGAAGAGCGAGTGTCTTTATTGAAACAGGGATGGCGTGACAAGTTGAAATTAGAGGAATATGCGGAGGAAGCCTATTTAACGACGATTCGTGAAATGCCAAAGCTTCCTGGTGAAACAGGTATAGCAGCCAAGCGAAGAGAACTGTTTTATTTAAATATTCTTTGGTTTATGACGACGCTGTTAGATCGAAAGGACCGAATGAGTATGGGAGCGAGTCTTGAAGTGCGGGTTCCTTTTGCAGATCATCGTCTTGTCGAATATGTATGGAATATTCCTTGGGAAATGAAAATGACAGGCAATCGTGAAAAAGGGATTTTACGTAAAGCACTCGAAGGATTGCTGCCAACGGAAGTACTTTATCGCAAGAAAAGTCCTTATCCGAAAACGCACAATCCAGTTTACACAGAGCGTGTACAAAGCTGGTTAAAAGAGATTTTAGAGGATTCGAATTCGATGCTCTATGAATTTTTTGATAAACAGAGGTTGAATGAGCTTGTCGAATCAAAGGGAGAGGCATTTAGAGTGCCTTGGTTTGGGCAATTGATGTCCGGTCCGCAATTGCTGGCTCATTTAGCACAAATGCATGTATGGTTTAGCGATTATAAGATTGAGATTGTAGATTGAATAAGGGAATCGAGAGGATTCGGTATAAAATCATGCGCAATTCGGGAATAATCGGGCGAATTCAGTATAAAATCATGCCAAATTCGAAGATAATCGAGCGAAAAGGCTGCATAATCATGCCAAATGACTTGTTTACTAATTAATTAGAATATTTTGGTATTTAAGTTTGACCTTGGAAGAATAAGAAGCTAATCTTAAAGGCGTAAGGATGTTTAGGGAGGAGGAGCGGAATATGCGCAGAGTGTTATCACTCGTTTTACTTCCGTTTCTTCTTTTTTACGCCATTCCAGTAGGAGCAGCTGAAAAAGAAGAACGAACGTTGGAAGATGAAATCATTTATTCTATCATGATTGACAGGTTTTTGGATGGAAATCCAGAAAATAATGGAGATGCGGATGTTACAAATCCGAATACGTTTAATGGCGGCGATTTTGCCGGTGTGACAAAAAAACTAGATTATTTAAAAGAGATGGGGTTCACAACCATTTTACTTTCCCCTGTTTTTACGAATGATAAAGAGGGGTATCACGGATATTGGGTGGAGGACTTTTACAATACAGATTCGCATTTTGGCACACTAGATGAATTGAAAACATTAGTACAGGAGGCTCATAGTCGAGATATAAAAGTGATGGTAGAATTTGTAGCTAATTCTGTCGGTCCTAATCATCCATGGTTACAGGATCCAAAGAAAGAGGATTGGTTTCATGAAAAGGACAGCAATGATGAACAGCTGGAAAAAAGCTGGATTGATGGTCTGCCGGATTTAAATCAAGAAAATCCTGAGGTGAAAGATTATTTATTAGATGCAGCTAAATGGTGGATTGAGGAAACGAATATTGATGGCTATCGTCTTCATCAAGTTGAGTATGTAAACCGAGATTTTTGGAAGGATTTTGTGCGGGTTGTTAAATCAGAAAAATCTGATTTCTATCTGATTGGTGATGTTTTAGAGGGGACTCCGAAAACGATTTCCAGCTATGAAGAGACTGGGGTGAATGCTTTTATGGATTACACCGAAAATGAAGCATTACGTCAGGCCTTTGCTGCTCCAGATGAAAGCTTAACAAACCTTTTTTCCGTTAAGAGAAAAAACGAGAACTTACTTAAGGCTGACACACAGCTTGTGAACTTTATGGATACAAGTCAATCACCACGCTTTACCTTTGACGCGGCTAGTCATAACCAGCATCCAGGTACACGCTGGAAAATAGCTCTATCCTATTTGTATACGACACCCGGTGTGCCTGTTATTTTCTATGGCTCCGAAATTGCGTTAAACGGTAATGAAGCCCCTGAAAACCACCAGCTGATGAATTTTAAAACTGAACAAGATTTAGTGGACTATATAACGGATCTTGCGGAAATTCGTGCTGCACATCCTGCTTTATCGCGAGGAGAATTAGATGTTTTATATGAAAAAGACGGTGTCGTTGTGTACAAGCGGACGCTGGCTGAAGAAACGAATGTTGTGGTCATTAATAATACGTCGAAAACACAAAAGGTTGTATTGAATCAATCCCAGCTAGAGGAGAATAAGGAATTGAGAGGGTTATTGAACGGCGACCTCGTTCGCAGTCAAGATGGCACGTATTCTATCGTTATTGACCGAGAGCTGGCAGAAGTATACACGCTTGTTCATAAGTCGATTATTAACATTCCTTACTTTGCTGTGTTATTTGCGGTACTTGCTTTATTTGCTCTGTTTATTGCCTTAGTTATGAAACGCTCGAAAAGAAATTCAATAGATTAATGGCAGACCTCTCGATTATTCTGTGTACAAGTTACTGTCTAGATGTTGGTTCGTTGTCGGATATGGATGAATAGAGATAGATAATCGGGAGGGTATGAGATGAAAAAAAGATGGTGGAAAGAAGCGGTTTGTTATCAAATTTATCCTAGAAGCTTTCAAGACAGCAATGGGGATGGAATTGGTGATCTGCAAGGTGTCATTTCTCGTCTCGATTATCTTCATGAACTAGGCATCGATGTTCTTTGGATTTGTCCTTTTTTTCAATCGCCTAATGCTGATAATGGATATGATATTAGTGATTATCAAGCAGTTGCTCAAGAATTTGGGACGATGGACGATCTAGAAGTGTTAGTAGAAGAAGTGCATCGGCGCGGTATGAAAATTATCTTGGATCTTGTGCTGAATCACACAAGCGATGAACATCCATGGTTTATTGATTCTCGTTCTTCACAAGATCATCCAAAGCGAGATTGGTATATTTGGCGCGATGGTAAGAATGGAAAAGAGCCGAACAATTGGGAAAGCATTTTCTCAGGAAGTGCGTGGACATACGATGAACAGACGAAGCAATATTACTTGCATCTGTTTGCTGAAAAACAACCCGATTTAAACTGGAAAAATGCCAATATGCGTCGTGCATTATATGACATGGTTAATTGGTGGCTTGAAAAAGGAATCGATGGTTTCCGAGTGGATGCGATTACACATATTTATAAGCGAGACGGCTTGCCGAATATGCCGAATCCAGATGGAAAAGAGTACGTTCCAGCTTTTGATATGCATACAAATCAGGATGGAATCCTCGATTATTTGAAAGAATTAAAGACAGAAACGTTTGCTAACTATGATATTATGACCGTGGGTGAAGCAAATGGTGTTCGAATTGAACAAGCCGATGACTGGGTCGGGGAAGAGAATGGAAAGTTTAATATGATTTTTCAATTCGAACATTTAGGACTGTGGAATCGAGGTCATCACGAAACGGTGAATGTCCCGGCTTTAAAACAGGCGCTGTCAAAGTGGCAATATGGTTTGCATAATAAAGGCTGGAATGCCTTATTTTTTGAAAATCACGATCAGCCTAGAATTGTTTCTACATGGGGCGATGATACACAATACTGGCTGGAAAGTGCGAAAATGATTGGTGCTTTATACTTTCTAATGCAGGGGACACCGTTTATTTATCAAGGGCAGGAAATCGGGATGACCAATGTTCAGTTTGCTTCGATTGATGATTATGATGATGTTGGGATGAAAAATTATTATCGCATTGAGACAGCAAAAGGCCGGACTCATGAGGAAATGATGCAGATTATTTGGAAAAGCGGAAGAGATAACTCGCGAACGCCGATGCAATGGGATAGCAGCGCAAATGCAGGATTTACCAAGGGAACACCGTGGATGAAGATGAATAAAAACTATCCGTCTATTAATGTTGCCAATCAAATAACGGATAGTCATTCTATCTATACTTTTTATAAGAGGCTGATTCGGCTGCGCAAGCAATATGAAGTATTTATTTATGGTGCCTATGAATTAGTGTTAGAGGACGATCCACAGATTTATGCTTATATTCGAAGAAGTGAAGGTCAAGCGGCTCTAGTTGTTTGTAATTTTAGTAAACAGAAGCAGTCTATTGATTTATCTTCGTGGCGTACGGAACGAACGCAGCTTCTGTTAGCCAATTATAAGGATGGTTTTGTAAGTCTAGAGAAGAATACCACTCTAAGACCTTATGAAGTCCTTGTATATCTTCTATAAACTAAGTTAGTAAAGTAGGTCAATGAACGAAATTGCTTTTGTTTTTTTTGATTGATAGAATCATGTTAGATGATTAAACAATCCTAAGGAGATTTATGATGATTAATAAAATTGGCAAAATTACTGTGTATGTACAAGATCAAGAACAGGCAAAGGACTTTTGGTTAAATAAAGTGGGCTTTGTATTGAAATTTGAACAACCGATGGGACCAAACATGTCCTGGATAGAAGTTGGACCTAGTGAAGACGAATTTACTACGTTAGTTCTGTATTCTAAATCTGCAATGGAACAACATCAACCTGCTAAAGTTGCCCATCCATCGATTCTTTTTAGCACAACGGATATTGAATCAGCTTATGAGAAGATGAAACAAAATGGAGTAGAAGTAGGGGACATGTTAAGAATGCCGTTTGGAACAATGTTCTCATTTAAAGATCAAGATGGAAATGAGTATTTATTAAGGGAAGATAAATAAGTCGGAGGAAAAACTGTTTTCACTTGGATGTATTAAACAGTATGGCTGATTATACGATTTTTGGCTAAGGTGTGTGAAACTTCGGTTTCACACACCTTTTTAGCTATGTTGAAAGCTTCCTCAAGTATGTAATAAAGGTATGTTACTCCTTGCGTGTTCCACTAGTTTGAATGCATTGTTTATATAATATGTGAGGTGTTTTAGGGGTGAAATCACGAATAATTCCAAGGCTCATACTCTCTACCTATCATTTTATTTGATATATACGAGCAATCTGTTTCTAGCACGAAAAAGGGGTTACTTATTTTTAAACAACAGAGTTTATTTCATACATATTAAAATTTTTGTAAAAACTTGTCATATGAAAGTTGCGAATTTTCTATTATTTAACAGAATTTTAGGGAAAATTAACGTTTTAACGCGTTAATTGCTTAAAAATTTTGAATTTAGACACAAATAGAGAGAAAGGGATTGTATAATAAGTGTATGATAAAAGATATATCTAAAAAATGAAGAGGCTTTGGATTATCCTTTGCATCTTTTTAAAATATATAAAGGGCTTAATGTCTACAGAGGGGAGAGGGAAAAAGTAATGGCCGTTACGATAAAAGACGTGGCACAATTGGCAAACGTTGCTCCTTCGACGGTTTCACGAGTTATTGCAAATAATCCTAGAATTAGTGAAAAAACAAAGGTACGTGTTCGTGAGGCGATGGAAAAGTTAGGGTATCATCCAAACTTTATTGCACGTAGTTTAGCCAATCAATCAACACAGATTTTGGGCTTAGTACTGCCCAGTTCATCAGAAACGTTTTTTAATAGTCCGACATTCGCTACGATATTACGTGGTTTAAGTGAATGTGCTCGAGAAAGAAAATATTCATTGCTCATGAATACGGGGAATTCCGATGAGGAAATTTTTGAGGGAGTAGTTGAAATGGTGCAAGGAGGTATGGTAGACGGGATTGTTCTGATGTATTCGCGTATGAATGATCACACGATTACCTATTTGCAATCACGCAATTTTCCTTTTGTTTTGATTGGAAAACCGTATGAATTTGCTGAAGAAATTACATATGTCGATAACGATAATTATTTAGCAGCGAAGGAAGCAACGAATTATTTATTAGAGTTAGGACATAAGAAGGTTGGATTCATTGGGGGCCATTCGAAACTTGTTATGACGCATGAGCGTTTATTAGGGTACGAAGGTGCTTTGAAGGAACATGGAATCGTACCTAGAAACGACTATATTTTTTATGAAGAGGCATTAAGAGAAGAGATGCAAGAAGAGATGCAAAACCTTTTAGCTTTATCAGAAGTACCTACCGCTTTAATCGTCCACGATGATTTAATGGCGCTGAGTATTATGAATAGTTTAAGGTCTTTAGGATGCTTTACTCCAGAGCATATGTCTATTGTGAGCTTGAACAATACTTTATTTTCAGAAATTTCACTTTCTTCATTCACTTCCATTGATACAAATATGTATGATATCGGATATCAAGCAACAAGATGCTTAGTTCAAAAGCTAGCGTCTCCAGAAGAACGAATACAAGGTGCTATTATCCCGCATCATTTTGTCGAGCGCGACTCGTGTCAACGAGTGCAAACAGCCGTGTTAGTTTAGTACAAGACTAAAGGCTTCCTGCTATTATTGGAAAGGAAGCCTTTATCGTATTATCCATTTACAACCGTACCGCCATTGATATGGAGTACTTGTCCGCTCATATAGGAGGAATCTTCGCTTGCTAAATATACATAAGCAGGAGCGAGTTCCTCTGGCTGTCCAGCGCGCCCGATTGGCGTATCGCTGCCAAACTTGGAGACATCTTGTTCATTGAACGAAGCGGGAATGAGCGGTGTCCAAATAGGGCCAGGTGCTACAGCATTCACACGAATACCATCTGTAATAATCGAATTGGAGAGCGCTCTTGTAAAGGAAACGATGGCTCCCTTTGTAGCTGAATAATCGATTAATTTAGGATGGCCTTTATAGGCTGTAATAGAAGCGGTGTTGATAATGCTGCTTCCTTGTTTTAAGTGAGGAAGAGCAGCTTGTGTTAAATAGAACATCGAAAAAATATTGGTGCGGAACGTTTTTTCTAGCTGCGCGGCTGTAATATCTAGAAAGTTCGTTTGCACATGCTGTTCAGCCGCATTGTTGACTAAAATATCAAGTCCCCCAAATGCTTCCATTGTTTGTGCAACGATGCTTTGGCAAAAGGATTCATTGCCGATATCCCCCTGTAGGATCAGGCATTTTTGGCCTTCTTTCTCTACTAATTGCTTCGTTGTTTTTGCATCCTCAACTTCATCTAAATAGACAATCGCCACGTTCGCGCCTTCTTTAGCAAAATAAATGCTTACAGACTTACCAATTCCGCTATCGCCACCGGTAATAATCGCTGTTTTACCAGCTAATTTACCGCTTCCTTTATAGTTTTCATTTACGGATTTTGGGTTAGGTGTCATCTTTGTTTCTACACCCGGCTGGTGTGTTTGATGCTGCGGCGGAAAGGTTTGCTTCGTTTGATTATTATTTGATGAACTCATAAAATCCCTCCTGCTTTTCATATCTACTTCTTCTTATTTGCAAGTGAGGGAGTAATAAAACGTGGGAAATATTAGGAAGGTAGGTACAGTAAACGACGTATGAATGGCATACGTCGTTTTTTCTTTTTCATTATCTTTTGTAATTTCCCTAATTTAAAAAAATTAGTAAAATGTAGATTAGTGTTGTAACAACAATACTGTATGATGAATAGTATAAATCATATAGTGTATAACATATATTAATTAAAAATTGAGGTGGGTGAATGAGTACTTTACTGAATTCATTAACGACAGAGCTTAGAAGAGGAACGTTGACATTGGCGGTTTTAAGTCAATTGCGAACACCACAGTACGGATATTCACTTGTTCAGTTATTGGAGGAATCAGGTATTAATATTGATCAAAGTACCTTATATCCGTTGCTTCGCCGTTTAGAAAAACAGGAGTTAGTAACAAGCAGTTGGGACACATCTGAAAGTAGACCCCGTAAGTACTATGTGTTAAGTGAATATGGTGTAGAAATCTTTTTGCAGTTAAAAGGGGAATGGCTGAAGAATTCGAAAGAACTGTATGGGCTATTAACAAAGGGGGAAGACGATGAATCTAATTGATATTTATATACAAGAAGTCACGCGGAGACTGCCGGAAAAAAGCCGTGAGGATATTGCCCTCGAATTACGGTCGACGATTGAGGATATGCTGTCCGATGATTACAGCGAGGAAGAGGTGAAGGAAGTCCTTGAAAAACTGGGTAATCCAGCAACATTGGCTAGCGGTTATCGAGATCAGCCCATGCACTTAATTGGTCCGCGCTATTTTGATGTATATGTCACATTATTAAAGATGATTTTACCAATTGCAGCGGTCATTTCGTTAATCTCAATGATTGCCACATATTTTATGAATTACGGTGGAGAAGAAGCCGTTATTAATGTTGCACTCCATATTATGGGGGAAGGAATATGGAGAATCATCGAGGTAAGCATGCAAGTATTCTTTTGGGTAACGCTTGTTTTCGCCATTCTCGAACGAACGGATAAAGGAAAAGACCAGGATCCGCTAACAACAAGTTTGAGCAAATGGACACCGGATGATTTAAAAAACATTTCGTATATTCCTAAGAAAAAAGCGATTACGAAGTTTGAAGTATTTGGAGGATTAATGTGGACGGCAATTTGGGCAACCCTTTATTTTTATGCTGAGCATCTTGTAGGGGTATATAGAGGCGGCGAAACAGGTCTTGAATTCGTGGTTCCCGTTTTAAACCATGAAGTGTTACTTCACTATTGGCCCATTGTGGTTGTGATTATCGGGCTTGAGGTTGCATTCTCTCTTTACAAATTGATGAAGGGGCAATGGACGAAGAGCATAGCTATTTTTAATACGGTTGTTCAGGTTGTAGGCACAATTGTATTTATTGTCATATTCAGCAATCCCGACTTGCTTCATCCAAAATTCCTTGCCTATATCACAGACTTTAAACAATTAGAAACGTGGGCGGTTGGCGGAGTAATCAGTATATTTATTATATCTGCCGCAATTGCTGTATTTGACGGTTTTCGTAAGGCCAAAATTAGTTAAAGAATGTTAAAAAACTCGCCAAAATTGGCGAGTTTTTTGTGTTAGCGGTAATTTAAAAATTGTACATCGATTGATAAATCTGCATTACGAATAGCATTGATAATCGCTTGCAGGTCATCGCGGCTTTTTCCTGTTACGCGGATTTGATCATCTTGGATTTGGCTTTTTACCTTTAAGCCGCTATTTTTAATAATCGTATTAATTTTCTTTGCTTGCTCTTTGTCAATCCCTTGAATAAGCTTTGCACGTTGGCGTACCGTTCCGCCTGAAGCACCTTCAATTTTCCCATACTCCAAGTTTCTAATGGGCACGTTACGTTTTACAAGTTTACTAAGAAGTACATCCTTTAATTGGTCCAGCTTATATTCATCGTCGGAAACGAGTACAAGCTCTTCTTTTTCTAGCGTAATGTTACTTTTGCTTCCTTTGAAATCATAGCGGGTTGCAATTTCTTTCATCGCCATTGTGACCGCATTTGTTACTTCTGGAAACTCTACTTTTGATACAATATCAAATGAACTTTCTTTTGCCATGTCTTACCTCCAGCAAGATTTATTTCCTTTATTATATGGAATGATGGGAGGGAAGACAACTAATCGGATTCTATTTATGGTCAGTTTGTTTAGAATAGGAGTGTTTACCCGCTCTAAGGTTTTCTGTATATTGCACATTTTTTTCAGCATTGTAAGCTTGATTATCTTTTGCTTTTTTATTGTTATCTTTTGTTGTAGACATAATAAAACTCCCTTTCGTTTATGGTCAGTTCTTAGTGTTGACGCAAATGAAAGGGAGTATGTATTCGTTTTATTTCGTTTTATTTAAGAAGAAAATGGCGATTGTACCTGGACCAGCATGAGCACCGATTGTTGCTCCAACCGTATTAATGAAAACATCTTTTGTACCGAACTCTGCTTGAATGGCTGCTTTATATTCTAAAGCCGCTTCTTCATCGTCACCGTGACTGATTGCAATCGATTGCTCATGCAAATTTTGTCCACGTTCATGCATTAATTCCAGAATTCGTTTCATTAATTTCTTTTTGCCGCGTACTTTTTCAAGCGGAACTAGTTTCCCATCTTCAACATGCAGTAAGGGCTTAATGTTTAATAAACCGCCGACAAAGGCTGAAGCTTTAGAAATTCGTCCGCCGCGAGCTAAATATTCAAGATCGTCAACGGTGAAGAGGTGTTCCATATGATTAATATGAAACTGAATGTCTTCCAGAATCTCTTCCTTAGAAGCGCCGTTTGCTGCTAATTGGACGGCGCTTTTTACGACGAGTCCCGCACCAAGGGAGGCACATTTCGTATCGATAATTTCAAGATCTAATTCTGGATATTGATCTTTCACTTGATCGCGGCACATAACAGCTGTTTGATAAGTTCCAGACAACTGAGAAGAAAAAGCAATATAAATACCTTGTCGTTTTTCTTTCGCAAATTGTGTGAATAATTCTATTACATATTCCGGAGAAGGTTGGGATGTTTTAGGAGCTTTTCCTTCACGCATCGCATCATAAACTTCTTTTGGAGTAATCGTTTGTAGGTCTGCGTAATTTTTCCCTTCAAGATTTACTAGGAGAGGGATAAATGAGACATTGTTTTCTGTGTAGAAAGACAATGGCAAATCACATGCACTGTCTGCCAAAATTGTGATAGCCACGCTTACACCTGCTTTCTTCATTATTTAATTATGTATGTTTAGTGTAGCATGATAAGCGAAAAAAACCATCTATTCTGCTCGTTCTAACTTATCCGATATTGTAATTTTTTTGAGAAAGCAGTAGGGAATAGAGGAATTAATGAATTCTAGTGGGGGGAGTTCAACCGCTTATTCCCTGGTATAAAATGCTAATATTAATATGGAAGATTTAAATGTTAATCTATGAGAAAAATTTAGAAAACTATTGAATAAATTGAAAAAATTTGAAATAATAAACCTATATCTACCAAACAGTCTTGGATTCTGTCTGCATACTTAGGAAGACGCTTTGAACTTTCTTTTACTCGGGAAGAGAATGAAAGAATAGGTATAAAGTGATAGGAATAAGGGAGATTGTAAGAATGGTAGATATGTTTTTTTAAAGGGTATGAAAGCGGTTACAATAGTTGGGAGGGATAAGAGGAGCAAACGTGCTAAAGTGAAGGGAATCACGTGCGAATCAAAGACTGAAAACTCTGTATTTTGAAAAAAGAACAAAGGAGTTGAAATGATGGATAACAATGCACAAAATAGCCAAGAAGTTCAGGCTGTAGATTTTGAAAAAATTATTGAAACACCGGAATTTAAAGCTTTGACTAGCCGAAAAACTAAGTTTATGACGCCTTATATTATTGTGTTCTTAGTAGCCTTTTTTATGCTGCCTATTCTAACAGGATATACAAAGGTTCTTAATTCAAATGCGATTGGGTTGATTAATTGGACTTGGATATACGCTTTTAGCATGTTCGTATTGACATGGGTTTTTTCAACAATTTATACGAAAAAAGCTTCTAGCTTTGATAAAGAAGCAGAAGAGATTATTGAAAAACACATTTTGAAGTAGGGGAGGTCTTTGGTTTGAACGCTATCACATTAATCATCTTTTTTGGTGTAATAGGGATCACGCTTTATGTTACATATTTGGCAGCAAAGCGTACGTCTACAGCAAGTGAATTTTATACAGCTGGCGGCTCTTTGACCGGCTGGCAAAATGGACTGGCGATTGCGGGAGATTACTTATCTGCTGCTTCCTTCCTAGGAATTGCCGGAGCGATTTCATTAAATGGTTTTGATGGTTTTTATTATAGTGTTGGGTGGCTTGTGGCATACCTAGTCGTTTTATTCCTAATTGCAGAACCACTTCGTAATCTTGGGAAATATACGATGGCTGATATGATTGGTGCCCGCTTTTCGGCGACGAAAGTTCGCGGTGCAGCAGCTTTAAATACAATTACAATCGTTATTTTCTATATGATTGCTCAGCTTGTTGGGGCAGGAGCACTTATTAAATTACTTTTCGGACTTGAGTACTGGATGGCCGTAATTCTTGTTGGGATTATGATGTCGATTTATGTATTATTCGGAGGAATGGGAGCTACGAGTTGGGTACAAATCATCAAAGCCGGCCTTCTTATGGCAGGAACAGTCGTTATTTCTTTCCTTGTCCTTTTAAAATTTGATTTTAGCATGGTTGCCATGTTTGAGAAGGTATCGACAGCTACTGCTCACGGTGAAAGCTTCTTACTTTCAGGTACCGTTTATAAAAACCCATTAGAATTAATTTCCGTTCTTATTGCACTTTTATTAGGTACTGCTGGTCTTCCACATATCTTAATGCGTTTCTTTACGGTAAAAGATGCAAAAACAGCTCGTTCCTCTGTTATTTACGCCGTTTGGATTATTGGTATTTTTTATGTTTTAACAATCTTCCTAGGTTTCGGTGCGGCGGCCTTCGTTGGTACTGATGCGATTGTAGCTGAAAATGCGGCTGGTAATATGGCTGCTCCGATGCTTGCCGGTATACTAGGTGGAAATGCACTAGAATCATTCGTAGCAGCAGTTGCATTTGCGACAATTCTAGCGGTTGTTGCTGGTCTTGTACTATCTGGAGCTTCAGCTCTTGCACATGATCTTTACGGACAAATTATTAAAAAAGGTAAAGTAACAGAAAAGCAGCAAGTAGCTGCTGCACGTTGGGCCGCTCTTGGTGTTGCTGTATTCTCTATCCTTCTTGCACTTGGTTCAGAAAAGTTGAATGTTGCGTTCCTTGTTTCGATTGCCTTTTGTATTGCGGCATCTGCGAACGTACCGACGCTTCTTTTTACAATCTATTGGAAACGATTTAATACGACAGGTGCAGTTGCTTCGATGTTGACTGGATTAATTGTAGCGGTTGTCCTAGTAATTCTCGGTCCTAACGTTATTAATCCTGTTGAAGGAAAAGCATTTTTCGTTGGCGAGCCGCTGTTCCCATGGACAAATCCTGCAATTATCTCCGTTCCAGCTGGATTCCTTGCAGCTATTATCGGAAGCCTTCTATCATCTAAGAGCGAAGGTGAGAAGAGTTACGCTGAAGTTAAATTCCAAGCTGAAACAGGTTATAGAGGACTTGAAGATACTGGAACTGACGGTGGCTATAATCCACATGCGCATTAATCCTTAGTTTAGGGATACGTCAAGAAGCGGTAGAAAGCGCCGCTTGATTGAATAATCTTTTCAAACCGTCATCCCCCGTCCTTAAAAGACGGGGGATTTTTCTTATAAGCAAATAATAGGTATCGTGGGGTAGGAGAGATGAACGTTCATGAACAAAAAGAGCTGATGGAGAAAGTTCACAATCAGCCTTTATTTAAAGGTGTATCGAATGAAACGTTTTTACAGCTTATGGACGATTGTGAGCTGCAGTATTATCGGAAATCTGAAAAAATCCCTTACTCTAAACATCCGCATGAAGGTTTACTTCTCATATTGAAAGGGTCTGCTGAAGTATTGGTTGAAGCGGAAAATGGGAGATGGGAAGTTCTCGAAGTGCTTCAGGAAGGGGAACTCTTTGGCTTTTCCACCCTCGCTTATTTCTTAGGTGAGCCTGATGAGCCCGTTGGCCAACATGAAGTTGAAGTAGAAGCGGTAAACCATTCATACTGTTTACAAATTCCTTATTCGGTCATTAGGCGAAGATGGGAAGATGAGTTTGTACGTGATTATATGCTAAGACAAGTAGCTCTCCGACTGCGAGAAATTTATTCATCACTTGCGGAACAGGTAAAGTTGACAGGGGAATGGGGAGAAAGTGAGCCGTTTGTTCGCCGAGCACAAGACTTGATGCAAGCACCTGCTTTTACAGTAGATGAAGATGAAACAGTGCAAAATATCGCACGGAAAATGGTGGATCACTCCATTGGTACGATGCTTGTTGTGGATAAAAAGGAGCATTTACTTGGGATTGTTACGGAAAAAGACATTGTTGAGCGAGTTGTAGCGGGAACCTTTACGATCCCTCCAAAAGCAAAAGATATTATGACAAACAAGGTATATACGGTTTCCCGTCATGATTACTATTACGAAGTACTATCAATGTTTTATACAACTGGAGTGAAGAATTTACCCGTTGTTGAAGGGGAGAAAGTAGTAGGGATTGTGACGCTTTCTAATTTGATTGCGAAAAGAAATAGAGGTGCAATGGGAGTCATCAAGAAGATTGAAGACTCTTCATTTGAAAATTTACCACAGGTGAAACATGCAATCTATGATGTGTTATCCAGTTTAATTCATGATGAAATCTCAACGATTCAAACTTTGAAAATTATTACTAAATTATATGACCGACTTGCCTATCATTGTGTTAATCTAGCCGTTAAATCGTTGGAACAGAAAGGAAAAGGCACACCGCCTGTTCCGTTTTGTTTATATCAAATGGGCAGTGGTGCACGTGGAGAACAGTTTATGTTAACGGATCAAGATCATTTCCTCGTTTATGCTGATAGTGAGAAAGATAACAAAGGGAAGATAAAACAATATTTCTTATTGCTCGGTCAAGAGATTGTTCATCATCTTGAACAGGCAGGGTATGCATTATGTAAAGGAAAGATGATGTCAAGCGAGCAAGTTTGGCGCGGTTCGCTTTTGGAATGGAAGCGGCGTCTTCATCTTTGGGCACTAAAGTTAAAGGATGAGCATATTTTATTGGGCCATAATTTTTTGTCGTTTCGGTTTTTATACGGAAATCATTCATTGAATGGACAATTTGTGGATCTCGTTCAAGGTCAATTGGAAAAGTCGCGCACGTTCATCTATTACATGGCACAGCAGGAGCGGGAAAAGCTAGTACCACAGTTTGACCAGCCTTTTGGCATTCTCTTCAAAGGGAAAAGGCAAATTATTGATATAAAAAAGCATGCATTATTTCCCCTTCATCACTGTCTGCAAATTTTAGGGGTACATAATGGCTTGATTGAAGGGACTACAATCGAACTGTTGAATGAATTAGTGAAAAAAGGAGAACTATCGGAAGGGTTTGCAGATGATTTACACCATGCATATGAAGTAGCGCTCCGAACACGCATTCAAATGTCGTGGAGAAAACATCTTCGTAACGAAGAAATTACAACGGAAATTAAACTGTCTTCCATTCGTACTTGGGAAAAAGATGAATTAATTACGATGTTAAAAACAGTCAGGTCACTGCAGTTTTATCTCCTCTCGAAATTGTGAATTTAAAATAAGGGGTGAAGGAGAATGTTCTGGGGGAAAAAGCGATTCAACCACTGTTTGGATCAATCACTATATTTGGACACATCATTTCGCGATTTATCATTTACTGTTTTTGATACAGAAACGACGGGTTTTTCGATTGGTGCCAAAGATCGAGTCATTGAAATAGGAGCTGTCCAAGTAGCTAATATGGAAGTAACAGACAAGACGTTTCAATCTTTTGTTAATCCGATGCGGAAAATTCCAGTTCATATTATAGAATTAACATCCATTGAACAACAACAAGTGAATGAAGCACCTTTAGCTCTTGAAGTGATTGAACAATACTTCCGTTTTATGGAGAATCATGATAGTAAGGGATGGGTGGGGCACTGTATTAGCTTCGATGTAATGGTTATAAAAAAAGAATTGAATCGTATGAAATATACGTTTCAACAACCACTAGCGCTTGATACGATTGACTTAATTCATCGTTTATTTCCTTCCTGGGATATGCGCGATCTTGAGGAGTATGCTGCTTCGTTTGGTACAAAGGTATTTACACGTCACAGAGCTCTCGGGGATGCATTAACAACCGCATATTTATTTGTGGAACTATTAAAGCGTTTCGAGGAAAAAGGAATGACGACATTAGGTGATTTAGTGAAGCTATCCAGTAGAAAAAAACGTCAAAACGCATTGCTATTTTGAGTAGAAAGACGGCTTGCTTTGTCGAAAGACAAGCATAATGTATACTTGCTTTTTCTTTAGAGAGGGCTTACTTACCCATTACATCATAAAAGAAAATTCAAAGGCCAGACTTTTATGAGTCTGGCCTTTGCTTAGGGTAGAGGCTTATTTCAGGTGATTTTCTAATCTCTGTTGCAGCTCCCGAAGCTGTTCTTTTTCCGCTTCTGTTGAATTAGCAAAGGCTGAAGAAAGTGCATTCTTGGCTACGTCCACCGCATTTGCATCGCTTGCATGATTTTGAGGATTCTCATGACTTTGAAGATTTTCATGATTCTCATTACTTTCATGACGCTCAGACTGCAGAACATTCTCAACAAACTCACGCGCTTCTTGAAATAGTCTATTTGCCATTACAAGCCTCCATAAAATTGGTTTGACTTTTGACGTTGTTCGGCTTCTTCAAACGTAGAATGATAAGGAATCTTTTGAGCATGCAAGGCAACCGAGTCTTTACCTTGCTGAACAAATCGTTTCGATTTACTGCGTTTACCCATACTTATCTCCTCCGATTGTGAGCGTTTGACACAAAAGTTACGGTGTCAAATATAGTTTGACCGTTTCGGTGGATTTTATAGAGGAAATAAAGGGCATTTAGGCAAGTTTAATATTGAATTTATCTTCCAGGAATACAGCAATACCGTCTTCTTCATTTGTTAAGGTAGTTGTGTTTGCTAATGACTTAAGCTCGGAGATGGCATTGCCCATTGCAACGCCAGTGCCTGCATAATCGATCATTTCTAAGTCATTATCTTCATCGCCAAAAGCGATAATTCGTTCTTTCGGTATATCTAAATAATTTGAAACTTTTTGAATACCGACTGCCTTATTTAACCCGGTCTTCACAATTTCAATAACATGAAAAGGAGCAGCCCAACTGCGATGATCAATCACTTCAGCATGAACAGATGTTAAATGTTCGCGAATTTCTGTAACTTGGTGTTCTTCAGCATGAATGAGCATACTTGTAGGAGACTGTTCTAAAAAGTTACGTAAATCGCCTGTTGTTACTTTTGGATTACCCATTTTTAAAAGGTCAATGAGCTTTTCATCATGATAATGAAAATATACGTCATCGCGAACTTCAGCGATAATATTATGATAGTCGAATTCGTCACATGCTTCGACGATATCCTTCGCCACGTTGATATCTAATGGTGAATGGTACATTCCCCAGCTTGTTTGTAATGGATGATGCACAAAAGCACCATTAAAATTGACGATTGGTGTTGTTAATCCGAGTTGACGATAATACAATTCGCTGGCACGATATGGTCTTCCAGTAGCAATCATGATTTGATGACCATCTTCTTTAAGCTTTGTTAAAACTTGCTTTGTACGAGATGAAATTTGTTTTTCATTATTCAGTAATGTTCCGTCAAGATCTAACACGATTAAATGTTTATCAGCCATCAATGAGCACCTTCGTTTCTGTTTTGTATTTTTAGTATACTGTACGACAACCGAATTACTATGAAGTTTATGCAAATATTTGTAAAGTTTATTGTAATGCAAATTCAAATCTTTTTCATTGAATTTGCATTGATGTATGATGAAGTCGATTGGGGTTTATTAATTTCCATACATGGAGGCGTTCCAAATTGATTACCATCAAGAATGAAAAAGTTGGCAATATCCCAGTTTTACATATGAGCAAGGAAGAGTTGTTTGAAAAAAAGCAGCCGCTTATTTTCTTTATTCATGGTTTTATGAGTGCAAAGGAACATAATCTACATTATGCATACTTGCTAGCGGAAAAGGGATTTCGCGTTATTTTACCGGATGTGATTCATCATGGTGAAAGAGAATCGGAATACAGTGAAAAAGAATTATCGTCCCGCTTTTGGAAAATGATTGTTCAGACGATTCATGAGTTGAACATACTAAAGGAAGAACTTGTGTCTAGACATTTAGTTCAAGCGGACAAAATTGGAGTTGTCGGAACTTCAATGGGCGGCATTGTCACGAATGGGGCACTTGCTGCATATGACTGGATTTCCGCAGCTGTGAGTTTGATGGGCAACCCCGCCTATGTTAGGTTTGCTGAATATCAAGTAGAGCAAATGAAAAAGATACTACCAGAATTGGATCTAAAGGAAAAGGATATTCAAGAACAATTGCAGTTGTTAAAACCTTATGATTTAAGCTTAAATCCGGATAAACTGCAAAACAGACCGCTTATGTTTTGGCATGGAGCAAAAGATCAAGTCGTGCCTTATAAGTTTGCTTATGATCTTTATCAGCATATTAAATCGAATTATGACAGCAAGCCGGATCATTTGATGTTTATTTTAGATGAAAAGGCTGGACATAAAGTGTCGCGATTTGGAGTATTACAAACGGTGGCATGGTTCGATAAGCACTTGCAGCCAACGATACAAAAAGTTTAAGAATTTAGTGTAAATCTGTTATGATGCTCATGTGGAGATAATTTTTCCATATGAAAAAGGAGTGAACAACGTGGATCAAGATGTAAAAGATAGTATTATGGGAGCGTTAGAGCGCGTAATCGACCCAGAATTAGGGGTAGATATTGTGAATCTAGGGCTTGTATATGATGTTGATATGGATGAAGAAGGCTATACAACGATTACAATGACGCTAACGGCTATGGGCTGTCCGCTTGCTGGAGTTATTGTGGATCAAGTGAAATATGCACTTGAAGATCTGCCAGAAGTAAAAGAAACAGAAGTGAACATTGTCTGGACGCCAGCATGGACGAAAGATAAAATGTCTCGATATGCAAAAATTGCACTTGGCATTAAATAATGGAGAAAAGGTCAGATCATGATGATTTGGCCTTTTTTATTTGGGCATGCTAAAAAGGCGTATGAAACATACCCTTCCTATTAATAATTATGTTGGTAAAGAAAGAATGTTGAGGGAAATGTGAAAATAATTTGAACAACTTATCAAATTATAGATTTATTAATTAAGAAAAAGTTCAAAAAAGATGTGAGAAAAGTCACCGCTGAATATCTCTCGATTTGATAATGTGGCAGAGGGGTTAAGTTTTTATATGTATGAATGCAGTCGAGATGAATGAATATGTCTCAATCTATTCACCTGTTTGTTCTTGCTGCTATAAGGGATTCCAAGGGGATGGGATTGTTACAAAAGAAGCTTGGGGTGAATAGTTTATACATCGATTCACTTACTGGGGGGTAGGTTGAATCGATGGTAACCATGAGATTATGGATGTAGTTCTTCTCGAAACTGCGTATATACTTTAATCCGATATCCATGAAAAAAGTCGGTTATTTAAACCGACTTTAATCAATTCTACAAATATCAATTGGACAGTTTTCACAGTCAATTTCAGTACGTAAAAAGTCTACATTGTGAATCGTAATAAATCCTCTGTCCAATGAGATTACATTCTGTTTGCGTAAATCCGCTAACATCCGATTAATGACTTCGCGGGATGTGCCGCAAAAATTTGCAAGTTCTTGATTGGTAAAGGCCATTGTAATGATCGTGCCATTCTCCGTTTCAACGCCGTAGCTATTCATGATTCGAATTAACGTGGAGTATAAAGCTCCTTTTTTGCCATGCAAGAGTAAGTCTCGAAACATCGTTTGAGTTTTGCGGTGTTGAGCGGATAACCAGGAGAGACAATCAATAGCGAGTTGACTATTTTTATAAATTTGTTGTTCGAACTGTTCTTTATTAATGAAGATTACTTCTCCACCTTCAATCATCTTAGCATTCATCATATGTTTAGGTAATTCAGAGAAAAGGATTGTTTCACCGATTAATTCATTACCCGAGCATAGTCGCAATGTTAGTTCACGTCCATCAGGGACGATTTTGCTAATTTGAACTTTCCCATTTAAAATATAAAATAATTCACTTGAGGGCGTACTTTCTTGAAAAAGATAGCGTCCTTTTTCTATATATTTTACAGGATAATTTTCAAGAACTAGTTCATTTAATTTTTGGGGCAAGGAAGAATATTCCATATTAAACCACCTTTATACTGCCTTCTTTACTATTCCTACCATTGATTTAAGCGGAAAAAAGATACATAGTCAACTACCTGTTATAATTTCTTCATTAAATTTATGTATTCGAAATCATTTATACAATTTTATAAAAATACATTTGATTTTATTTTTATTCAGTCATATAATAATAGAATCAAAGAATGACAGGGATTTATGAGTATAGGAGTTGATCTTTTTGAACGTGTCAATAGTAGGTGCCACTGGATACGGTGGTCTTGAGTTAATCCGGTTTTTAGGGAACCATCCTCATTTGGAAATTGCTTCATTGCATACTTCTTCCCAGTTTGGCCGAAATATATATGAAGAGAATGCACATTTAATGCATATGAATTATAAATTAGAAGAGATTGACGCCGAAGCGATTGCTAAAAAATCGGATATTGTATTTCTAGCCACTCCTTCTGGTGTATCCTCTAAATTAATTTCCGAATTTTGCGATTTGAATATAAAAGTAATCGATTTATCCGGTGATTTGAGGTTACAAACACCAGGAGAATATGCACAATGGTACAAGAAAGAACCGGCACCACAGCATATAATTGAAAAATCAGTATACGGTTTGGCTGAATGGAATAAAGAACAAATCGAGCAGGCAGATATCATTGCGAATCCAGGTTGTTATCCAACAGCGACGCTTTTAGGCTTAGCTCCTTTATTCACAGAAGGCTGGGCAACGGGTGAAGATGTAATTGTTGATGCTAAGTCCGGCGTATCTGGTGCTGGGAAGTCGCCAACAGCGGTAACACATTATAGCGAAATGAATGAGAATTTTAAAATTTATAAAGTAAATCAACATCAGCATATTCCGGAAGTCGAGCAGCAGCTTGGGCGTTGGTTTGCAGATATAAAGCCGATTACATTTAATACGCATCTTGTGCCAATGACGCGAGGAATTATGGCAACGATGTATGTGAAAGTGAATCGACAAACAACGAAAGCAGAAGTGAGAGACCTATTTGAAACGGTGTATGCAAATCATCCATTCGTACGAATCCAGCCGTTAGGTCAATTCCCTTCAACGAAACAAGTATACGGCTCTAATTTCTGTGATATTGGTGTCGATTATGATGAGAGAACCGGCAGAGTGACGATTGTCTCTGTAATCGATAATTTAGTAAAAGGTGCTGCAGGTCAGGCCATTCAAAATGCAAATATTTTAATGGGATTAAAAGAAACAGCGGGATTATGGAGTGCTCCATTATATCCGTAATAATTTCGGAGGCAAACAATGAAAACATTACAACCAGTTGAAGTAGTAAAACAAGTAAATGAAGGAAATATTTTAACGCCTAAAGGGTTTAAAGCGGACGGTGCTCATGCGGGATTACGTTATGAGAAGAAGGATGTCGGTGTGATTTATACAGAAACACCAGCTTCAAGCGCAGCTGTGTATACAAAAAATATTGTTCAAGCAGCTCCAATTGCGGTAACGAAAGATAGTATTTCTCAAGAAGGAAAGCTTCATGGAATTATCGTAAACAGTGCTTGTGCCAATGCTTGTACTGGAGAGCAAGGGTTAAAGGATGCTTATGAAATGAGAAAGCTTGCAGCTGAAAAATTTGGTGTATCTGAGCATTTATTTGCAGTTGCTTCAACTGGAGTTATTGGTGAATTATTAGATATGGAAAAAATAGCGAACGGCATTCAAGCGTTGAATCCAACAACGGAGCGCGTATCAGCAGAGAGCTTTGAAACAGCTATTTTAACAACGGACTTAGTATCGAAGCATTGCGGATATGAGGCAATCATTGATGGCAAAAAAGTATCGATGGGCGGAGCGGCTAAAGGATCGGGAATGATTCATCCGAATATGGCTACAATGCTAGGGTTCATTACAACGGATGCGGTGATTGAATCAGCAGATTTACATGCAGCGTTACGAGAAGTAACGAACGATACATTCAATCAAATTACAGTCGATGGAGATTGTTCAACAAATGATATGGTTCTTGTTTTAGCTAATGGAGAGGCTGGAAATGAGCCATTATCGAGCACACATCCTGAATGGCCTGTATTTATCGAAATGTTAAAACAAACGGCGGAAACATTAGCGAAGAAGATTGCTAAAGACGGTGAAGGTGCGACAAAGTTAATCGAAGTAAACGTTCATGGAATGAAAACGAAACCTGAAGCACAAATGATGGGAAAAACGATTGTTGGTTCGAATTTAGTGAAGACGGCTGCTTACGGTGCTGATGCAAACTGGGGTCGAATTATTGCAGCTATGGGACGCAGCGGTGTGACATTTAATCCAAGTGAAGCAACGATTGCTTTTGGCGACATTGTTGTGCTAAAAGACGGGGAACCAGTTGCATTTTCAGAAGAAGAGGCAAAAGTGTATCTAGAGCAAGATAGTTTTACGATTAATGTGTATTTAAAAGAAGGAACAGCATCAGGAACGGCATGGGGCTGTGACTTGACATATGAATATGTGAAAATTAATGGAAGTTATCGATCATAAGGAGTGTCTGAAGAATGAGCGTGTTGGTCATAAAATGCGGCGGAAGCATTATTGATGAGTTATCGGAATCTTTTTTTACAAGTGTAAAAAAACTACAAAGTGAAGGGTATCAAATTGTCTTTGTTCATGGTGGTGGACCAGATATTAATTCGATGCTTGAAAAGTGTGAGATTGAACCAGTTTTCGAAAAAGGCTTGCGAAAAACAACTGATGAAGTATTAGAAATCGTTGAGCTTATGCTGGCTGGTAAGTCTAATAGAATACTAGTTCATAAACTTGAACAGCATGGAATTAAGGCGGTCGGCTTAAATGGTTCTGATGCAGGAATGCTGACTGGCAACTTTATTGATCAAGCCGCTCTAGGCGCTGTAGGAGAAATTGAACACGTAAATCCAGAATTAATGGAAATGCTATTTGAAAAAGGATTTTGCCCAGTCGTAACACCGATTTCAACAACAACAAGCGGACAAAAGCTAAATGTCAATGCAGATATGGCCGCTGGTGCAGTAGCTAAGGCATTAAATGCTGAGATGTGTTTATTCGTAACAGACGTAAAAGGCGTTCTGAAAGACGGGCAAGTTATTGAAGAGTTAACAGAAGATGAAACGAATGCTTTAATCGAGGATGGAAGTATTTATGGCGGGATGATTCCGAAAGTAAATACAGCATTATCGGTTTTAAATAAAGGAATTAAAGAAGTGATGATTGTGAGCGGAAAAGAAGCTTTCTATGAACACAATCAATTCATTGGAACGAAATTTAGTCAAAAAGAGAGGGTACAAAAGTGAGCTCATTATTTCCAACTTATGCAAGATGGGGGATTGAACCAGAAAAGGCAAAAGGTTCTTGGTTGATCAGTACAGAAGGAACACAATATTTAGATTTTACATCCGGAATCGCCGTTTTAAACCTTGGCCATGGTCATGAAAAAGTAAAAAGTGCTGTAGCGAATCAATTGGAGAAATATTGGCATGTTTCCAATATGTTTAAAAGCTCTGCACAAGAACGTACAGCAAAAGTGTTAACAGATGTAACGGGACTTGGACGTGTATTCTTTTCAAACAGCGGAGCAGAAGCAAATGAAGGAGCGATTAAACTAGCTCGTAAAGCGACAGGCAAATCAAAAGTAGTCACTTGCTTGCAGTCTTTCCACGGACGCACCTTTGCCACAATGGCTGCGACAGGACAGGAGAAGGTTCGAGTAGGTTTTGGTGAAATGTTATCAACATTTGATTATGTTCCTTACAATGATTGCGAAGCATTAGCGAAGGCTGTAGACAGTGAAACAGCGGCTGTTATGCTTGAAGTCGTTCAAGGTGAAGGCGGTATCCACGTTGTAGAGCAAGCATTTTTAGATGCTATTAAAGAACAATGTGAAAAGCATGGAGCCCTTCTCATTATTGATGAAATTCAAACAGGAATCGGCCGAACTGGAAAACCGTTTGCATTCCAACATTTCGATGTGAAGCCTGATATTATCACAGCAGCAAAAGGACTAGGAAATGGTCTTCCAATTGGAGCGATAATCGGAAAAGAAGAGCTAGCTGAATGTTTTGGACCAGGAAGCCACGGTTCAACTTTTGGTGGAAATCCAGTTTGTATCGCTGCTGCAGAAGCTGTAGTAAACGAAATTTTCACACTAGAATTTTTACAAGAAACAAATGAGAAAGCACACTATTTAATGAGTGAGTTAACAAAAAGACTGCAAGGCAACAAGCAAGTAGTGGAAGTACGCGGACTTGGAATGCTGATCGGCATTGAGCTAACACACGAAGCACAGTCTACGTTAGAAGCATTGCAGCAAGACGGATTGCTTGTGTTGACTGCGGGACCGAATGTTCTTCGCTTATTGCCAGCTTTAACAGTAAGCAAAGAAGAGATCGATTTAGCTGTAGAGAAAATCAGCAAAGTATTGTCAGTATAAGAAACATTCAAAATTGTATGAATTTTTATAGATAAAAATGAATAAAAATGCTATTCTGTATATAAATATGCATCATCTATAGAGGTGAAAAGATGAAAAACTATCTTCATTTAGCAAATGGCTCCACCTTTGAAGGTGAGCTACTAACAAAATCTAATACAAAAGCAATCACAGGTGAGATTGTCTTTTTTACAGGTATGACAGGTTATCAAGAAGTATTAACCGACCCTTCTTATAAGGACCAAATTATTGTATTTACGTACCCATTAGTCGGAAACTATGGGATTAATGAATATGATTTTGAAAGCAAAAAGCCGCATGTGGCAGGAGTTATTGTATACGAAGGCAATATGCATCACTCTCATTATCAAGCGGAGTATTCATTGAAAGAGTACTTAGATAAATGGAATATTCCACTTCTAAGTCATGTGGATACAAGAGCGGTCGTTAAAAATATTCGTAAAGAAGGATCGATGGAAGCAGCCATCACCTCTGAAGCAGCGTATACGTTTGAGTCATGTACAACAGACCTTGATGCATATGTAGCAGAAGTATCAACAAAAGAAATCGTTAGCTATGGAAATGGCGAAAAACATGTGGTCATGATGGACTTCGGCTATAAAAAATCGATTTTAGATTCATTGCTTAATCAAGGCTGCCGCGTGACGGTTGTTCCGTTTGATACAACATATGAACAAGTAAAAGGGTTAAACCCAGACGGTATTTTATTATCGAATGGCCCTGGAGACCCGAAACAGTTAACTCACTTACTAGGGAATATTAAAAAAGTGATTTCGAGCTATCCAACATTGGGAATTTGTCTCGGTCATCAATTAACATCCTTAGCTTTTGGCGGAGATACGAAGAAAATGCTATTCGGACATCGTGGTGCGAATCAACCGGTTGTAGATTTACAAACGAACCGAGTGTATATGAGTTCACAAAATCATAGCTATGAAGTGGATGAAGTGAGCCTTGAAGAAACATCGCTGCAAGTTCGTTTTAAAAATGTAAACGACGGAACGGTAGAAGGCGTTATGCATAAAGAACTTCCAATCTTTACGACTCAATTCCATCCAGAAGCAAACCCAGGACCGGCTGAAAGCTCTGTACATTTTAATGAATTTTTGCAACTAATCAATGAATATAGCGGGAGAGAGAAAGTATATGCCTAAAGACAACACGATACAAACGATTTTAGTCATCGGTTCAGGGCCAATTGTCATTGGGCAAGCTGCAGAATTTGATTATGCAGGTACTCAAGCTTGTCTAGCCCTGAAAGAAGAAGGATACAAAGTTATTCTTGTTAATAATAATCCAGCAACAATTATGACAGATGAAATTAATGCAGATGCTGTTTATTTCGAACCACTGACAGTTGACACATTAGAGAAGATTATCGCAAAGGAAAAGCCGGACGGTCTGCTTGCGACACTCGGTGGTCAAACAGGTTTGAATTTAGCTTATCAATTAGATGAAGCGGGCATTTTAGAAAAATATAATGTGAGATTACTTGGAACGCCGATTGATTCTATCAAAAAAGGGGAAGACCGTGAATTATTCCGCCAATTGATGTTTGAAATCAATGAGCCTGTTCCAGATAGCACGATTGTTCACACGATGGAAGAAGCGATTGCTTTTGCTGAAGAAATTGGTTTTCCGATTATCGTTCGTCCTGCTTATACACTTGGCGGGTCAGGCGGCGGAATTTCCGATAATATGGATGCATTTAAAGAGCTTGTTCGCGGCGGTTTACAAGAAAGCCCAATTACGCAATGTTTAATTGAAAAAAGCATTGCTGGATATAAAGAAGTAGAATATGAAGTAATGCGTGATGGAAACAATACATGTATTACAATTTGTAATATGGAAAACATCGACCCTGTCGGCATTCATACAGGAGATTCGATTGTTGTGGCACCTTCACAAACTCTTTCGGATGATGAGTTCCAAATGTTGCGATCGGCTTCTATTAAAATTATTTCGGCTCTTGGGATTATCGGCGGCTGTAACATTCAGTTTGCGCTTGATCCAAACAGCAAACAATATTATTTAATCGAAGTGAATCCACGAGTTAGCCGTTCATCAGCACTTGCTTCTAAAGCGACAGGCTATCCAATTGCTAGAATCGCAGCAAAACTTGCGGTAGGCTATAACTTAAATGAGCTAATCAACCCAGTTACAAAGAGCACGTACTCAAGCTTTGAGCCAGCTCTTGATTATGTCGCTGTGAAATTCCCGCGCTGGCCGTTTGATAAATTTGTAACAGCAGAGCGTAAACTAGGTACTCAAATGAAAGCAACTGGAGAAGTTATGGCATTGCATCGTAACTTTGAAGGCGGCGTTCAAAAGGCAGTTGATTCTCTAGAGTTAAAAACATTAGGTCTACAACTGAAATCCCTTGCTGATGTACCAGTATCAGAGCTATGGGAAAAACTCGCTGAGAAATCAGACGAACGAATTTTTGTTATTTTTGAGATGCTTAGAAAAGGTGTCACAATGGAAGAAATTCATGAAGCAACGAAGATTGATTATTTCTTCTTACACTCCTTTGCATCGTTAATTGCAACTGAAAAACAAATTAGCGCTCAGTCACTGCAAGATGTGACGAAGGCTGAGATGCAAGTGTATAAAGAAAAAGGTTTCTCTGACCGTTACCTTGCCTCTGTATGGAATATGTCCGAACAAGAAGTGAGAGCGTATCGTAAAGAGCTTGGTGTAACAGCTGTTTATAAAACAGTTGATACATGTGCAGCGGAATTTGAATCACATACAAATTATCATTATTCTACTTATTTCGGTGAAAACGAACAAGTAAAAACGGATAAGAAAAAAGTGTTAATGATCGGCAGCGGTCCAATTCGTATTGGGCAAGGAATTGAATTCGATTATTGTTCGGTTCATGGGGTATATGCACTTCAAAGTGAAGATATTGAAACAATTATGATTAATAACAACCCTGAAACAGTAAGTACGGACTTTGCTACAGCAGATCGTTTATACTTTGAGCCTTTAACGCTGGAATATGTCATGAATGTCATTGAAGCAGAAGGTATTGAAGATGTTATTGTTCAATTCGGCGGTCAAACCGCAATAAATTTAGCTCAAGGGCTTGAAGAATACGGCGTGAACCTGCTTGGTACATCGTTTGATACGTTGGATCAATTAGAAGACCGCGATCGTTTCTATCAATTGCTTCAAAAGCTGGATATTCCTCACGTTCCTGGTACGATGGCCAACAACGTTGATGAATTAATCGAAAGCGCTCTAGAAATTGGTTTCCCAGTTTTATTAAGACCATCTTACGTAATCGGTGGTCAAGGAATGGAAATCATTCGTTCAAAAGAAAGCTTATTGAATCGCATTGAGAACGGTGTGGCTCTTGTTTATCCTGTGTTAATTGATTCTTATATTCCTGCGAAAGAAGCTGAAATTGATTTAATTGCAGATGGCTCTGATATTTATGTGCCAATCGTTGCGGAGCATGTAGAAAAAGCCGGTGTCCATTCAGGAGACAGTATGGCGTTCTTACCAGCTCAAACATTATCACAAGCTACGAAAGAAAAAATGGTCGATTATGCGAAGCGTATCGTGAATGAGCTTAACTATAATGGGTTAATGAACATTCAGTTTGTGATTGATGGAGAGCAAGTATATGTACTGGAAGTAAATCCACGTGCAAGCCGGACTATTCCAATCATCAGTAAAGTGACAGGTGTTTCATTAGTTCAAGTAGCAACGAAAGTATTGCTTGGTACGTATAAGCTTTCAGATGTATTTGAGAAAACAGGATTAATGGAAGACATTCCGTATTCTGTTGTGAAATATCCAGTATTCTCAACGTTTGCTTTAAGCGGCTTGGATTCAAAAGTAGGACCAGAAATGAAGTCCACTGGTGAAGGAATCGCGATTGCAAGCTCGATGCCAGAATCTTTAGCGAAAGTATTCCACGCTCAAAAAGCGAAGCATAAAACAGGTGTATTCCAAGCAGCATCGGCACAATTAAGCCAAGAGCTAATTGATGCGACGGTAAAAGCTGGTCTTACGATTACCGATGCAGACTTTGAAGCATGGATCAAAGAGGAAGAAGCTGGAGTCGTATTAGCATACGGATCAACAGAAGAAGATAAAAAGATGCGATTAATGGCAGCGAAATATCGCTTGCTTGCTTTTACTCAAGAAGAAACATACAAAGCGTATCTTCAATCATTAACGAATTTAGACTTTGATGTTACACCACTTCAAGAATGGCTGAAAAAGGAAGGGGTATCACACGTATGAACACGCTAGAAATTAATCAAGAAGCAAAAATTATTGATGGCAAAGATTTTTTAGCGATTGCTGATGTATCTTCGTCAACAATTTCTGGGCTATTACAATTAGCACAAGACATTAAGGCGAAATTACAAGCTGGTGAAGAATACGCGCCATTAAAAGGGAAAACACTTGGTATGATCTTCGAGAAATCTTCCACGCGTACACGGGTTTCTTTCGAAGTAGGGATGTTGCAATTAGGCGGTCATGCTCTATTTTTAAGCAGCAATGACATTCAAATTGGCCGTGGTGAAACGATTTCTGATACAGCAAAAGTTCTTTCACAATATGTAGATGGCATCATGATTCGTACATTTGAACATGAGAAAATCGAAGAGCTAGCTGGGGCAGCTACAATTCCGGTTATTAACGGTCTTACAGATTTGGCTCATCCATGCCAAGTGCTTGCTGACTTATTAACGATTGTGGAACTTAAAGGTGAGCTAAAAGGATTAAAAATGAGCTATATTGGGGACGGAAACAATATGGCCCATTCCTTAATGGTCGCTTGTGCGAAAATGGGCATGGACTTCTCAATCGGCTGTCCAGATGGCTATAAACCAGATGAGAAAATCGTCGCTCTTGCTCAAAAAGAAGCAGCAGCAAATGGCTGTCAAATCGTTGTGACAAGCTCAGCGGAAGAAGCAATCCAAGATGCAGATATTATCTACTCTGATGTTTGGACTTCTATGGGGCAAGAAAAAGAAAACAGCATTCGCTTAGAAGCATTCAAAGACTATCAAATTAATGCAGAATTAGTGAAACATGCAAAACCAGATTACTTATTCATGCATTGCTTACCGGCACACCGCGAGGAAGAAGTAACAACAGAGGTGATTGATGGACCAAACTCTGTTATCTTCCACCAAGCTGGAAACCGACTTCATGCACAAAAAGCGGTACTTGTTGATTTAATGTCTAAATAAAATAAACTAGAAGCTGCTCATTCGGAGCAGCTTCTTTTTGTACGACGGAATCTCGCCAAAATTGGTGATAATCTGGCCAATTCATGCAATAATCTCGCCAATTTGCCTCATAATTTCGCCAATTATTCTGATACGCTCTTTACAGTTAGTTTCTTTGTGATATAGCCGAAGAAAGTTGTCATAAATAGGACGCCTACAACCATAATAATTAAGCTGCTTGTTAAATAAGACGGATTCATACTTAATAAAACGTCGTTTCTAAACCAAGATTGGAACGGTAGTCCTAAGCCAAGTAAAACACTAAAGAACAATACTTTAGTCTTCCAGCCTTTCCCTTTCATCTTCTTAATTGAGCTGTTAACGAACAAACGTAATAATCCTAAACCTGTACCAACTGCAAAGAAGATTAGTAAAAACACTTTAACATCTTCATTTAGTATAAACGCTTTGGCAATCATTCCAACAGCAATTAAAAACGTTATCATCATAATCGTATTCGACTTTTTCATTTGAATCACCTTCCGTTTTATTGTACGCCATTCAACACAGTGTTGAATGCTATGCTTTTAGTTTATTTTATTGATAGAATGAAGGCAATAAACAAAAAATGTGTAACTGTTCATTAGTACGGAGGAAGTAGCATGAAGTCAATTTACGATGAAATGATTGAAAAGACGAAAGAGAAAATTCAAAAAAGCTTTTTGCAGTTACTAAAGGAAAAGCATTTCATGAAAGTATCTGTTCGAGACATTACAACAGCTGCAGCGATTAACAGGGGAACTTTTTACTTACATTATCAGGACAAATATGATCTTCTTAACCAGATGGAGGAAAACTTATTAGGGGGACTTGAATTACATTTACAGCGTCTAAAACCAGATATCTTGCTGCAACAAGCAGAAAAAGGACAAATTTCTATGCTTGCTGTTGAAGTATTCCGCTATATTCAAATTAATGTAGAACTCTTTCAAGTGTTTTTAGGGGAAAATAATCACTTTGGCTTTCATAAAAGGCTTAAACAATTTTTTGTTCATCACTTTGGTGAAAAAATGATGCAAAACGAGGCGTTTTTCCGGGACTTGGCTATTCCAAATGAGTATTTATCTTCATTTGCTACCTCAGCTTTTTTAGGATTGATTGAGCAATGGCTTACTAATCACTTAGCCGAATCGCCTGAGGAAATGGCCGATATGTATATTCAGATCATCTTTTTTATAAGGAGATTGTAATTAAGTTGGTTAAATGAGAGTAGGAAGGGTATTGTTCGATATATTAAAAAAATAACCTCGAAGATGAGGTTATTTTTTATTTGCTTGACGTCCGCTTTTTTTCTGGCTTTGTGAATTTGTGTTTCCAATTTGATATTCACTGCCTAGTTCAACATCATTTCTTTTATCATGTTTTTCGATTTGTTCTCTCATTTGATTGCTATTTTGCACACCTTGTTGTTTAGACATTGCTTATTTCATCTCGCTTTCAAATAATATGGTTTTTAATATGCTCAAGTATTAGAAAGAAATTCACAACAAACATAATTAATGACAATCTGTGTAAGCAATTTAAAAACGCAGGAAATCAACGGCTTTAAATTAGGTTAGTAGAGGGTGGGATTGTTAAATTTAGTATCAAACTAATATAAAGGGGAAGTTGACGGATACTACATATTGAATCTCTTTATCAACTAAGTAAAGTGGGAGAAAATAATGAGTATTGAAATGAAAAAAGAGCATCTCATCCAGTACGGGTTAAAAGTGTTTGAAGAAATTGGAGCTAATGAAATTTGCAGCGTCTGTATTAGAAGTGGAAATTCCTGTTGTCAGGGGTGTGAATTTTTAAAGGATGGGGAAGGGTGTCAGAAGCGGAACATTTCTTGTATCGCGTGGTTATGCGGCTTGCAAAAACATTATTTTGATGAAATGGGTTTATTAGATGATTGGGGAAAAATGTGGGCGAAAATTCCAGGTAAATCACATCGTAGGGATGTAACTCCTGATATTGTGAAGGTGAATACTCTGCTAAAAGTTAAACACATTAACAAAAACTCTGGAAAGTTAATGGCTGATAAATTCAATACTTTTATAGAAAATGGAGGGAACTTAGAAAAGCTAGAGGAACGTTTACAATATGATTTTGTTATGGGAAAACTATAAAAAATCTACTGTTTGTAAGATCATATTAGGATGAAAGGCTGTTGTAACAGCCTTTCTTATTTGTTAAAGATGAAGGAACTCACATGTCGTAAAAAGTAACCAATTATTCGGATGCATACTTAATTATGCCATGTAAATAAACGGAGTATTCTCGCTGTATACATTCTCTTAACTTGATTTTTCCTTCGCTTGCTAATTCTGCAAGCAATTCTTCAATCTTTTTTTCATCTTCTTTTGTAGCCTTTGGAATCTCTGTTGCAAAAAAATTACCTCGACTGGAATTACGTAAAGCTTTTAATAAATCAACTTTATTCATTTGGGTCCATCCCCTTTATTTAATTAATTTCGACATAAAGGATGTTTTTCCTTTAAATACCAATCATTTCTCGAATTTTCTTATTCGAGGGCTTCCCTTAATAAAATTAAATAAACAAATCAGGCGCCTTCTCTTTTTAAAAGGGAAGGCGCCTGGTGTTCAATCTTGTTCTTCATTAAACCATAGGGGATCTTTGTTATCGACATCGCCATTATAATTAATGAGAATTTCATCCCCTGCTTTTATATCTGTGAATGCATAGTAGTCAAACGTGTGATTGTCAAAATTAATCTCATACGTTGCATTCGGTTCATACGAATGGTTAAAAAGCATTCCATAGCCAAGAAGAATCGCAGTATGATTGATCCCATACTCAAAAACGTAATCAGCGAGCAGTGTTTGCTCGACGTGTTCATGTTGGTCGTTAGGGTAAGGAAGGACTGGTGCTTCATGTATAAGCTCGCCTTTTTTTATATCGCGAGTAGCGAATACCCCTCTATTCAATTCTCCATCACTTAGTGGAGAGGTTTTTACTTCAATCATGGATTTCACCTGCTCACTTTTAAAGTTTCTTTCTAACTGTAACATTGTTATCGAAATTAAGTAATGAAAAGTTTCAATATTAACGCCATTATGCTTTATTTTTTAAAAAATAATGAGTTCTATTGGTATTGAGAAGAACTTCTATTTTTCATAACAATTATTGTACAAAGGACAGAAAACTATACTAGCACTCATGGTATACTTAAAGGGAAAAAATGTAATTAAAAATATGGAGGTAGCAAAGTCATGGAAGAACACATGGAAAAAGCTTCATGGGACGAAGGGCATCGTCTATGGCCGCTTCCTAATTTGCCTTGGATTATGAAGCAGACATGGAACGATCTTTTGTTTGCTCATTATCCGATTAAACTTGAAGTTTTACAAATGCTGGTACCTAATGTGCTGCCTTTGGATTCTTTTAACGGTATGGGCTGGATTGGTGTTGTTCCGTTTCATATGACGGGTATTCGAATGCGAGGCTTGCCGCCTGTTCCTGGAACGGATCGATTTCCTGAGCTCAACGTTCGGACGTATGTAACCATTGATGGCAAGCCCGGGGTGTACTTCTTTAGTCTCGATGCTGCCAACCAGCTTGCGGTGTGGGGGGCCAAAGCGTTCTACCACTTGCCATATGTGTATGCTGATATGACAGTGAGGCGTAACGGGTCTAGCATAGGCTATGAAAGCAAGAGGCGAAGTGGCGATGATGTGCAATTTGTATGTAGCTATAGGCCAATCTCAGAGCCATATCACGCAGCTAAAGGCTCTTTCGATGAGTGGATGTCTGAGCGCTATTGCCTTTATACCCTAAACAAAAAGGGGGTACCGCTTCGCTGCGATATTCTGCATCAGCCTTGGTCACTGCAGAACGCAGAGGCGGAATTTAGTCAGAATACGATGCTATCCAAGCAGGGGATTCAGGTTGAAAGTGACCAGCCTATCTTGCATTTTTCAAAAAAGATAGAGGTTCGTATATGGCCTTTAGTTCATGCATCTGACTAATCGTTTGGGATCTCGCCAAGTGAAGAAGGAAGAGCTGAAGACGGTGCATTCACGAAATCACGCGGATAAAGGAATTCGAAGGAGCGGATAAAAATGATTGTGGATTGCCATTTTCATGTAGATGAAACGATGTTGACTCTAGAAAAAATGATAGAGGGTATGGATAAAAATAATGTAGCTAAAACAGCGCTAATTGCCCCCATGAACGAAACCATGTTTGAAGTAAATAGCACTTTTCAACATAATATACAACAATTATTCCGTTCTCTCATACTGCATGCACCTCAAATTGGACTCAAAATTTATGACGGTTTAGTAAAGGATGGCTATTTGAACCTTTACGGAAGTTCATACAAGATTCTCACTAAGCCGAATAATGACCTTGTTGCTGCTGCAATTGATCGATTTCCAGATCGATTTCTAGGCTGGGTAACAGTAAACCCCATGATTCCCGTATCCATGGAAGAAGTAGAATTATATCTTCATAAACCTAATTTTATTGGAATAAAGGTGCATCCGTTCATGCATCAATATAGTATTAAGGCACTTGATCCAATTGCGGCCATGTGTGAATCAACAGGCCTCCCCATGATTATTCATCTATCTTCAGAACGAGACTCTTATAAATATTTACCTGAACATTATCCTAAACTTAAATTAATTTATGCTCACGCCGGTCTTCCCTTTTGGAAAAAACTATGGAAATACGTTAAGGATCAACCCAATGTATTTGTCGATACATCGAGTGATTATCTTAATTCATCTCTTGTAAAGAAAGCTGTGGAATCTTTAGGATATCGTAAAGTTCTTTATGGCTGCGACGGGCCATATGGAATGAAGGAATTTAATGAATATGACTATTCGGCAAAGAAAGGTTGGATTGCTTCACTTCCAATTCCTGATAACGAAAAGGAATATATACTCGGAAAAAACTTTTTAGAATTGATTGGTTAATGCAAAATTCGATCTGCACAATTTGATAAGGAGGTTTGAAAACAATGAAAACGGAAAAAGAGAAAATGTTGAATGGTGAACTTTATCATGCAGCCGATCAAGAATTACTACAAGACAGATTCAATGCTCGAAGATTAACTAGATTATACAATCAAACAATCGAAACAGACGATAATAAAAGAACGAAACTATTAAAAGAACTGTTTGGTTCAACTGGGGAAAATCTATATATAGAACCAACATTTCGATGTGACTATGGTTACAACATCCATGTTGGAGAGAATTTCTATGCTAATTTTGATTGCGTCTTTTTGGATGTTTGTGAAATTCGGATAGGCGATAACTGTATGATTGCACCAGGTGTACACATATATACAGCGACGCATCCGCTAGATCCAACTGAAAGAATATCAGGTGCAGAATACGGGTTGCCCGTACATATTGGCCATAATGTCTGGATTGGCGGGAGAGCTGTTATTAATCCTGGAGTTAAAATAGGGAATAATGTCGTTATCGCTTCAGGTGCAGTTGTAACAAAAGATGTGCCAGATAGTGTGGTAGCGGGTGGAAATCCTGCAAAAATCATTAAACAAATGGGACGGGGATAAAGAGTTTGAAGAAGTGAACCGGACTCTTAGCGGCGATGTTGATGCCCCCGAATTGTTAGGTGGATCTAACAATTCGGGGCTTTTTTATTAGGTCGATAAATTTTTATTTTTCCTCTGAAGCATCCACATTTCTACTGTCCCTGAGCCAAGCAATACTCCTGCAACAATGAAGAATAGACCGATGAAATGTGCTGGTACAATCGTTTCATTAAGAAAAACAGCGGCCCAAACTAAAGAAAAAAAGGTATTTAAATTCAAAAATATAGAGGCTTCTGCCGCTCCAACTTGACCGATGGAGTAATTATAAATCATATGCCCTAGTCCTGTGGCAATCACAGCTGAGAAAAAGAAGCCTGCCCAGATAGTAGGTGGAGCAGAAGCAAGTGATGCTAAACCTTCTGGCTCCTTCCATAAGCTAATGGCGAAAAGAAGAAAAGAGCCAATCAGCAGCATATAACCTGTTAAAAGGCGTGGATCCATCGTTTTGGATGCCTGATTAATCAAAATAAAACTTAACGCCTGTGAAAGAATACAGAGTAGAATCTCCACATCTCCTAGATTAATAGAATGAATCCCATTGCCTCCAGCGAGAACGGTAAAACTAACACCCACACCACCACAAATAAAACCAAGCAAGCGAATGAAAGTCGGTTTTTTACGAAAAAATAACAGAGATAAAATAACTGTCAAAAGCGGTCCCATACCTAAAATTAATCCGGTATTCGTAGCTGAAGTTTTTGTTAACCCTTCCGCTAAAAAGTAATGATGTAAAACGACGCTCAAAAGAGCTCCTCCGAAAACATAGAAAAGTTCGGATTTTTTAGGGAGACGAATTTTACCAAGGAAGTAAAGGACAATAAAAACAACCAAGGAAGCTGTGAAGATTCTTAAGGAAGTAACGGTTACAGGCTCAGTATGCGCTACTAACATTTTAATAATAGATACGTTTAGTCCCCAAGAAGCCATGATTCCAATAAGTATTAGATGGATTTTCGAATAGCCCATTACAAACAACCTTTCAAATATATTTAATGATTGATTGATTATACAACTTTACCCAATAATTAACAGCTAAAAAGCTCAATTTTCTATGTTAAGTTTTTCTCGATGTTATACATGACTTGCAGCTCTAGGATTGGTCTAGAGCAATCTTAGAATATTACTGATGAATTGGAAAATGATAATAGTAATGATAAGAGGGAGGTTGCGTGATGAAAGATAATGATGAACAAACTAGCGAGGGATTAAATCAACTATTTGAAATCATTAATGCAAAAGGGGATACAGGGGAATTGAATCAAATAGTAGAAAGGTCCAATACGGATTCCGATAAGGAAAAAGGACCTGCGAAACCTTAACAATGGCTCGACAGTTAATCCGCAACTAAAAAAGCTGACAATCGCTATACAAATGATTGTCAGCTTACTGGTTATTTGGTTAAAGCACGCTGTTTATCCAGCTCTAGCTGCTTAGGGAAGGATAGATGTTGAGGCAGTGTAATAGATGCGAAGCTGGCGATAATCCCAAGCAGTCCAGCAATGCCAAATGAAAATAAATGAGTACCGAACACTTCATATCCCCAGCCGCCAAGGAATGAACCTAATGCTGCTCCAATTTGATGTCCGATAAAAAAAGCCCAACCATTTAAGATTCCAAGTAAACGTACTCCATATAAATCACTTAAAATGGCTGTCGACATGGCAATGGACCCCGCCCATACTAATCCGCCAGTAATGGCGACAAAAAAGAGCTGCCAGTTCGTAGCTGCCAAAACTAAACCGAGGAACCCTAGTCCGCGCACAAAATAGACTAAAAATAAAATATTTTTCCGAGGGAAACGGTCAGCAAGCTGTGCTAAAAACAGGGAACTGAATATTGCGACAATTCCGATCATCCCAACACCAAATGAAGCCACCATTGGTTCATAATGATGATCCATTAACATAGGAACTCCATGGGAACCTAAAAGATTCATTCCAAATCCACAGGCGAATAATCCGAGTACGATCTGCCAATAAGCCCGTGTCTTCACGGCATCTTTCCATGTAATATCTGGAGGTGCCTCCTGTCTCCCTTTATTGCCCGCAGCTCCTGCACCATCCGCCTCTTTAGGAACATCTTCATGCATAATAAAGATGGCTGAAGGAAGAACGATACAAATGAACACTCCGGCGAATATAAGGAGAGTTTGCTGCCAGCCGACAAGGTGGATTAACCACGTTTCAAGGGGTGTCATAACAGCGATGCCAGCCATTCCGCCTGTTGTTAAATAAAACAGCGCTTTCCCTCTTTGGCGAACAAACCACTTACTGACGATAGGCGATAAGGATATATTGCTTAAAAAAGCAAGTCCAAGTGAGAGGAAAACACCAAAAGAAAGCAGAAAAGAGACGCTCCCTGTTGAATTAACCGTCCACACAATGGATAAACATACGACGGTTAATCCTGCTAACATTACGAAACGGGTACTAAAGGTTTTCAAAAGCATTCCTGCTAGGGGCATCCCGATTCCATAAACAATCATCCCAATGGCAACAATGATGGAAAGATTCGTTCGAGACAACCCTAAATCAACCATAACTGGCTCCATAAAAGGTCCAATTCCCATCCGCATTCCCATCGTCAGCAAAACAATGACTGAAGCAGATAAAACAATATACCAACCGTAATAAGGACGTTTGCTGTTATCCATGGTGTATACGTCCATCTTGGCCGCTGAAGAAAGTGAATAATGTATGCGTTTCCATCATTTCGAATAGCCTCCCATATTTGAAAAAGTAATTTCCATAATAAGTATAAACCATATCTAGGTGCTTCAGATAATGAAAAGCTTATCGCTCTCCTCATTTATCTTTTTAGAAAAGAAAACTCCCACTTCCATTTTGGGCAGGGTATAGCCCGAAAAGAAGTGGGAGTCTTGTGGTATTTCCTGTAAATGGTTCAACGCTCAATTGCCTCCATACGTATCGAGGAAGCGAAAACCAAGCGTACAGTAAGAGCTAACTTACAAGATTCTATCTCTGCAGGAGACCGAACAGGTCACTTTCAAATTTAAGCGGGGGAGTTCGAAGAAGAGAGCAAGATTGTAAAGGTTGTTCCTTCACCCACCTTACTGTCGACCATAATTTCCCCTCCATGTAAGGTGATAATTTGCTTAACGATGGCCAAGCCAAGCCCTGTTCCATCTTTTTTTCGGGCCGAGTCGACACGGTAAAATCGATCGAAAATTTGAGGGAGGGCCTCTTCGGTTATCCCAATTCCGGTATCTTTAAAAATAAGCTTAATACCAGATTCAGTTTGGGCTAGACTAATCCAAATACTGCCCCTATAAGAGTTATATTTTATTGCATTTGTCAGCAAATTGTCCCAGACGTTAACCATAAGCTCAGGATCAGCCTTGAAACGGACAGGGGGAAGTTTATAGGAGACCTCGATTTCCTTTTCCTCCAGCCGCCATTGATATCTGCGTATCGTTTCTTTGATTTGTTCATCCATTTTGACGTCTGAGAGCTTCATCGGATAGGCTTTTTGATCAAGAGACGTTAAGAGCAAGAGCTGTTTTGTAAGATTTGAAAGTCGCTTTGATTCATCGTCGATAATTTGTACATATTCGCTGTGTTCACTTTTTGTTAATTCCTGTGTCTTTAGCAGTTCGGCATATCCTTGAATATTCATCAGTGGCGACTGAAAGTCATGAGACACATTACTGATAAAGGATTTGCGGGCTTCGTCATTATGCTGTAATTGTCTTTGCATCGTGTTGAAGCTTTCTACCAGCTCGCCAATCTCATCCTTGCGCTCGATTTTTAAAGGGTAATTAAAGTTCTCGCGCGTAATCTCTTTGGTCGCTTCCGTTAACTTTGTAATCGGCCGGATGAGGTGCTTGGCAAACAAGATTACTCCGCCGATGCTAACAGCGGTAATTGCGACAAGAAATCCTAAGAGAATCATATGCATATCTGAAAAAAGCAGTTTGTTATTTGGACGCAGGAACAGGCCGTATTGCTGTCCATTCATGGTGATTGGAACGCCGACAGTATTTTTTAAGTCGTTTGAGAAATGTCCCATCAACAGAAGCTCATCGGAAAAATTATTCATTCCATGATAGATTTCTTTTTCTTCAAGCACCTTCATTGCTTCTTTTGGAAGCTCTTTTTTCGTAAAAGGCTGGCCAAAATAAGCTTCTTCACCTGATTCATTTACCAGATAAAGTTGATAGCCAAGATTGCCCATGGATTCTAAATAGGAACTAAAAGAAGAACTAGATGAATGCATTTTCTCAAGACCTAAGGCGATTTCCTGGGCAATCGCTACATGTTGCCGATCAATTTTTTCCTTTGTAAAAGTCGCGTAGACGAAATTAGCTAATGTAAAACCAATGGTGCTACTGATAATTAAAATAGCAAGTGTTGCAACGATGAATTTCCGATAAAGAGTCTTCATTTCATTTCCTCGAGCTTATAGCCGATTCCACGTATAGTTTGAATTTCTACCGTTGCTTCATATTTTTTTAAGCGTTCCCGGACGCGGTTGATATGTGTATTAAGCGTTTGTTCGCCGCCTTCATAATCGACTCCCCATGCTTGCTCAACCAATGCAGTACGAGGTGTAATTTTATTCACACGTGCAGCAAGAAGACTTAGCAATTCGAACTCTTTTAGAGGGAGAAGGATAGTTTCCTGATTAATTACCACTTCAAAGCTTTTGCGGTCCATCATAAGATTTCCAGCTTTGATTACGGTGTCCATTGCTCGTTCAACACGTCTTAAAACGACGGCTACACGGAATAGCAGTTCTTTCACTTCGAACGGTTTCACAATATAGTCTTCCGAACCGGATAAAAATCCTCGTTCTTTATCGTCAAGCTGTCCCTTAGCGGTAAGCAGAATGACGGGTATTTGGAAGTCATTTGACAATAGTCTGGTCAATTCAAATCCATCCATCCCAGGCATCATCACATCGACAATGGCTAAATCGACGGTTTGCTCTTCTAAAAAGGCTAATGCTTCTTCAGCATTATTAGCGCGGTATACTTGATAGCCTTCACGGCTTAAATGAATAAATATAAGCTGCTGAATGTAAACATCATCATCTACAACGAGTATTTTCATTAACGGACCTCCTCACAAGTAGAAATACAGAGGGGAGACCCCTCTGTATTTCTATAGACTATTATGAGAGGTCTCCTTATCTTTTTCAAATAACAATATTAATGAAGGGAGAAGCATTCCGCGGACAAGGAATGTATCGAGCAGGATGCCTACAGCTACCATGAATCCAAAGACGAACAGGTCGGCAATCGGCATCGTTGTCAAAGCTGCAAATGTAGCGGCCAAAATGACACCAGCCGATGAAATAACCCCGCCGGTATTGCGGATTGCAATTTCAAGAGCTTCCTTAACCTTACGTGTTTTCCTCTCCTCCATGAATCGTGAAACAAGGATAATGTTATAATCGATACCTAATGCCACAAGGAAGATGAAGGCATAGACTGGCACACGGGTACTGAGTGCATCATAGCCGAACAAGATATCGACGAGAAAAATGCCAAGACCTAAGGCGGATACATAGGACAGCAAAATTGTCGCCATCATATAAATCGGCATCTTAAACGAGCGGGTAAGAGCGAATAACAGCCCCAGAATCAGAAGGGTTTCCAATATTACAATCGTAACGATATCGCGGTTATTTACATCACGCTCGTCGACTAACTTGGCAGTGACTCCGCTGTAATAAGCTTCACCATCTATTGAAAGCTCGTCCAGCATCGCTGGTGTTTCTTCACGCAATTCCTGCATGAAGTCAATTGCTTCTGTAGAATATGGATTCATTGTCAAGGCTACGCTCATTTTCGCTGCCTTTGAATCCTCGGATTTTGCTGTCAGGCGGGCAGATGCAATTTCATCAAAGCCTTGCAGTTTTTCGATCACCGTTACTGTATCGTCTTCTGTCATAGCTTTATCGCTGACGATAAGCAGGGTAGACGGTGCAAGCTCCCCTTTATCATATCCCGCTTCGACAATTTCATAGCCTACACGAGATGGCAGGTCTTCAGGGAATTTTTTCACTGTGTCGAATTCATAATCAAGGTTCAGGACATTAAAAGCGGTTATCACCATGAAGATTGCAACGATTCCACCTGATAATCCCGGCTTGTTCACAACGAGCTTAGCAATCGGCCCCCAGATACCATGCTTGACTTCTTTTTCCTGTCCGTACTTCGGAACTTTAGGCCAGAATGCTTTTCGGCCGAACAGTGTAAATAACGCAGGTACCAAAGTGATGGAAGCCAGCATGATAAAGAACATGGCCATTCCGAAGATTGGCGCGAAGTTTTGATAATCACGAAAATCGGCGAAGAATAAGATAAGCATCGCAGCGAGTACAGTTCCTCCTGCAAATAATACAGGTTCTCCAGTAGCACGCATCGCATATTTCATGGCTTCGTATTTGCTTTCGTAACGGTTAAGTTCCTCGCGGTAACGGGAGAAAACAAACAAGGAGTAATCAATTACGGCTGCGAACAATAGGATGCTCATGATCGAGGTCGTTGAGTTATTAATCTCAAGTCCGCCAGCACCCATTAAGGCCGCACTTTGATTCACAACTTGGTAAACGATGACCGTTGCAAGCAGTGGTATGAAGGCAAGTAATGGTGAGCGGTAGATAGCGATAAGCAATACTAAAATAATGACAACCGTTGCAAGCAGCAGAACAAAGTCCGCTTGTTCAAACAGTTTAATAGTATCTCCCGCAATTCCTGCCGGGCCAGTTATATAAAAGTTAGTGCTATCGAGCGTTTCGGCAATCTCGTTACCAATCTCGGAAACTCGGTCATTGATTTCGGCATATACGTTATTGCCAAGTCCAGCTTCCAGCACCATCGGCACAATCATTGTTGTTCCGTCTTCAGAGATAAAGCTTTCCACGGCTTTCGGGGGAAGCTTGCTGATATCGACAATCGATTCAATTTCTTTAATATCTTCAGCTAGAATCCCGTCCAATATCTGTTTAGCTTCTTCGATATTGACATCACCATTTTCATTATGGAAAACAAGGATTCCGGGTGTGCCTTGATCATTTGGGAATAATTCTTCCGTTTTTTGTTCAGCTATTATGGATTTCGCCTCATCGGGAAGCGACTGGAAGTTGGTTACTTTATAGTCGCCAAGCTTTGGACCGGCACTTAAGCCAATCATCAGGAGAAGCCAGACGATTATCGTGATCCACATTCCACGCTTTGTTGAAACCCAGTCTGTAATTGGATATAGCAGTTTTTTCACAATGAAACCTCCTTAAAGTATTCAATTGCCATGATACTGAATGAACATAAATTTAATATCAACTTTTGTTTACAATATCGTCATGAGATTGGTTATGATGATAGTAGTCGTAAGTATCTAGCAGAGGATTTAAGGAGGGAAGCGTTATGGACAAAGCATTTGAAGTAAAAGCTATTTATAAAAAGCTTTTAGATGCATGGAACAATCGCAGTGCTTGCGGAATGGCAGATTTATTTATGGATGACGGCGAGAGTATTGGGTTTGATGGAAGTCAATCTATTGGTAAGGAAGAAATATTTTTGCATCTCAAACCAATCTTTGAAGACCATCCAACCGCTCGATTCATTAGCAAAGTGAAAGATGTACATTTTTTGAGTTCGGACATAGCTATTTTGAGAGCCATTGCTGGAATGGTACCGCCACAACAATCAGACATCAATCCTAAAGTAAACACACATCATACTCTTGTTCTAGTAAACATTAATGGAGAATGGCGTATTAAACTGTTTCAAAATACACCTGCTCAGTTTCATGGAAGACCTGAGTTAGTAGAACAAATGACAGATGAATTAAGAAAGGAATCTCATTGAATAAAGTGAAAATCCCGCCAATTCGCCCTAAGTAGGATTTTGAGCTTGTACTAAGATGATTTATTTTTTTTTCTGAAATTGATAATAGTAGTTTTTAAAGCAGCGTAATTTCCAATCGCTGCATAGCCATAAAACCATCCCATGAAAATGCCAGCAAGTAAATTATGCCTATGACTAATGAAAACGGAAATGATTAAACCAAGGGCTAAGGCTAGAGTTGGAACAAATTTTGAAGGAATATGTAAAAAGATTTTTAAAAGTTGAGTAATAATAATTATAACTGGAATAGCTATAACAGCATCCCAAAAATTCGTATGGATTGTTGGAAAATCCATTTTTTCACCTCTTATGAAAAAGTCTAAATAAATCATCGTTGTTTTCACTGATTTAAAATGATGATTGCACGGTTTTGATAGAAGGAATGTTTTGTTGAACTAACAGGAGGGCTTATAATGTATGAATGAACCGCATTTTAATATGCGGTTCAAGCTCGCTCAAGGGTGTAATTAACATTTAGATTAGACGTCTGAAGAATCATCGTAATCATAACGAAATCCATCTTTTGAGGCAGAGACACTCTCTTTTAACTGGTCAGTTTTATTTTGTACAACCTGTTCCTTACTGTTTATTTTATTATTTTGCTGGTTTTTGTTTGACTTCACCTAGGTTATCCTCCTAATATCCATTTTTCATCACCTATTATCTCTAGAAAGTCTTCGTATTATTCAGTCTGTGATGTTGTGAAGATTTTTATATAAACGAAGCAGAGGTGTTCATATATAACGATTGCTTAATTTAATTGAGAGGAGGAATCTCGCTAATTAAGCGGAAGAGTGAGTGCGCTTCTAAAATCAGTTCGCACATAAAAAAAGACCCCTAAATGGAGGTCCTTTTTATGTAAACTCTTGATGTTCCTAGTTTTTTCAACCAGCTGCAGGTGCCCCTGGTGCATTGGTTCTTCTTCCTAATTCTTGATCTAATAATAAGAGGGCAGACGGGTTATTTTCAGCAAGTTTTAGACGATTAACAATCGTTAGACTTTGCGCTTCTTCATCTATTTGCTCTCTTAAAAAGTCTTGTATAATAACAGAAGCTTGAGGATCCACTTTATTTACATAATTATACGCTTGGCGGTAAGCGTTTGTAACGAATTGTTCATGAGCTAACACCTTTTGGAACGTTTCCAGTGGTGTCCCAAAGTCAGTAGGTTGGGCAGGAATATTATTGAGTTGTACAGTTCCATCTTTATCAACAACATAATCAATCAGTTTTAGCATATGAGTTCGTTCTTCTTCTGATTGTAAACGCAACCAGTGTGCCATGCCGGTTAAGTTCAGCCTGCCCATATACGCAGACATGGCAAGATATAGTGTTGTTGAAACATGTTCAATTTGAATTAAATTGTTCATTAATTTTTGAAGTTCTTCATTCATGTTAATCCCCCTATATATTTCATACTCTAGTGTATAAAAAAGGAAAATAAATGTACCTTGTATATATAAAGTTCAAAAAAGCTTTACTCATAACTTAATTTCTTCCTTAAAGAATTAGCGGAGAAGATTATGGCAGTTTTAAATATTGCCCAAAAGAACAAAATCCCTATTAACATTGTTGAACTTTTGAGAAGAAGAATAGTAGATGAGCAAAATGGGGGAGTAACTGTATAAAATTTAGTATGTATCGCTTCTCGCATGTATGTTAAACCCGAAGTCACTTGAACAGTGGCTTTTTTAAAATTTTAAAGAAGGGGGGAATCTCGCCAATTCACATTATAGTTATTAAAGGCATTCAAACAAGGAAGTTTAGTGGAATGAGAGGGGACGAAATCTATCTTTCTTCTATGTCACACTCGATAAAAACGATTGCACAGAAGAATGGATTATTTCAATTTGTTTTTTTGATATACGTTTAATAAACTATCTAACTCTTGACTGAATTTAATTGTATTAGGATGGTTAAGTCCTTTTGATTTTCCTATAGCAATCATATGGGTTCTTAACACGTCAATTCTATACTCTAGCTCTTGAAGGGATAAAACGTTCACCTTTGTAACTTACCTCCTATTTATTTTTAAAAACTACAATTATGTAAATTACTGTAGAATATTTTATACCAAATAAAAACAATTTTGTTATTTAGTTCATTTTGTTCATAAATAAAGGTGATTCAAAAGAGTGAAGTAAAGATGCGGGCCTTCGTTGAACAAGAAAGGGCGTTACATATTAGTCAGATAAAATATGTAATGTCCTTTTGTTTATTGATTTTTTTAATCTAGGTCTTGAGAATAATTGAATGGTTAGGTGTTATGTTTGGTATCCCCTATAAAAATTCTTATATAACTTTTGATATATAGTTTACATTCTATGGAGAAAAATTAGGTTACTTATTCCCTATTGACCTACATATCTTTTATATTTAACAATAACCTTTATGCAGCAGTTGTTTGCTAAACATCATCAGATTAGAAGGTAGGAATAAAACGTGGGAAGAATGGAAAGAAGGAAGCAAAGAAAATCATCTAATAGGATTTGGAGTAAGTTGAATTCTAAAAGTATGAAGGTGAAGATTTTAATAGCGGGTTTAACAATGGCCTTATGTTGTTTTCTCATACTGAATATGTTCATTTGGAGAAGTGATGTTAGTAAACTGGAAAATCCGGCTCCACAGCCAACTATTATTTATGATCAAAATGGAGATGTGGCTAGTAAAATTGCTGTTTCTAATATTGAAGGAGTTAGTATAAAAAAGATTCCAAAAGACGTTATTCATGCTGTTATTGCAACAGAGGACCAGCGTTTTTACAAGCATGATGGAATTAATTATATAGCAATTATTCGGGCATTGACTCGAAACACACTAAGCGGTGAAATTGTGGCAGGTGGAAGTACGGTTACTCAGCAGTTAGCCAAAAATGCTTTTTTAACACAAGAACGTACGTATACACGAAAGTTTAAAGAACTTATTTTTACGAAAAAAATTGAACGAACATACTCGAAAGATCAAATTATGGAACGGTACTTAAATCAGATTTATTTTGGTGAAGGAGCGTGGGGCATTCAGCGTGCTGCACAAACATACTTTGGCAAGGATGTTAGTGAATTAACGTTAGGCGAGTCGGCTATGATTGCCGGGTTGATTAAAGCCCCTTCCATTCTATCACCATTTAAAGATATGGAACGGTCCGTTGAACGGAGAGATGTCATATTATCGTTAATGAAAAAGGAAGGGTATATCAGTCAAAACGATGTGGAACAGGCAAAGGATCAGCCGATTGTCTTAGCGGGTAAAAAGATTGACGATTATAAAGGGAAATATCCTTATTATGTAGACCATATTATTGAGGAAGCTATAAAAAAATACGATCTTACAGAAAATGAGGTTCTTTCGGGTGGACTACATATTTTTACAGAATTAAATCCTACGATACAAAGTGCAGCTGAACAGGTGTATAAGGATGAAGAGATGTTTCCTGAAAGCCAATCAGACCAGCTGATTCAAAGTGGAGCCATCTTCATCAACCCCTCAACAGGCGGAATCAATGCACTTGTTGGAGGGAGAGGGGAACATACTTTTCGAGGGTTTAATCATGCTACTCAATTAAAACGACAACCGGGATCTACGATGAAACCGCTGGCTGCCTATACTCCTGCTTTAGAACAAGGATACGAAATCTTTGATAGATTACAAGATTCACCTATTAATATCGATGGCTATCAACCAATGAACGCGGATAAACAATTCCATGGAGAAGTGACCATGTATGAGGCGCTGGTACATTCCTATAACATCCCGCCTGTATGGTTATTAGACAGAATGGGATTGAAATATGGTACGAATGCATTGGAGCGCTTCGGTATTCCATTAAAAGAAGAGGATTATACTCCAGGTATCGCACTTGGAGGTATGAGCGAAGGGGTATCTCCTTTATTGATGGCTCAAGCATTTTCTACTTTCCCTAATAATGGTGTACGAGTAGAAGCACATTCTATTCAAAAAATTGAAGATGCAGATGGAGAGGTCATTGGAAAATGGCACAATAATGCTACAAAGGTTACAGATCCTTCAGTTGCTCAGAAAATAACCTATATGCTCAAAGGGGTTGTGGAAGAAGGCACAGGAGTAAAGGCGCAAGTGGAGGGCTGGGAAGTTGCCGGTAAAACGGGTACAACAGAGCTGCCTTTTGCTAATTCAGACGGCGGATCAAAAGATCACTGGTTTGTAGGATATACCCCAGAAATTGTTGGAGCAGTTTGGATGGGATATGATAAAACGGATGAAAATCATTATTTGCTAGAATCAAGCGGCGCTACTGTCACAAAAGTTTTTAAAGAAATACTCTCTAAGTCTACTACGGAATTTTCCCAAAAAGAATTTGGTTTAGCAGCGATAGAAAAACAGCTTAGTGAACAGCAGAAGAAAGAGGAACAGCAGAAGAAAGAGGAAGAGAAGAAGAGAGAAGCAGAAGAGAAGAAGAGAGAAGCAGAAGAGAAGAAGAGAGAAGCAGAGGAGAAGAAGAAAGAAGCAGAGGAGAAGAAGAAAGAAGCAGAGGAGAAGAAGAAAGAAGCAGAGGAGAAGAAGAAAGAAGCAGAGGAGAAGAAGAAAGAGAAGGAAGAGGAGAAAGAAGAAAGAAAAGGAAGAAAAGAAAGAAGAGAAGAAGAAAGAGAAAGAAGAATAGAAGCTGTGTAATCAGTGATGTATCGAGGCTGCCGAAGTCATACTTGTGGAAAGTGCCAAGTACTGTTGAAGAGATTAAAGTATCGTATGAATGTCAGGAACAGGTTAACTTGATGTTAAACATAATAAAAGGGAAGCAGGCTAAAGAGACAACGCTCAACGTTGTCTCTTTAGTTTACTTGTTTCGCTGTTTTAATTTGTCGATATAATCTGAAACTGTACCGTATATAAATCCAACAGTAAGTAAAGCAAATACCACCCCTACACTATATAGACCAATTCCTGTTAACGTTGCTCCTTCATTCATATAATCCCGACCGCTGATAAAGATTACTATCGTAACTAATGGGAAAAGGATAAATATAAAAAATAACCAAAACAGTTCACGACTGGCACGATACATTTTTTCTATAAAATGAAAGATGCTGCTAAAAACCTTCAACTTACTCATTTCCCCTTTTTCTATGATGAACATTTTCCCTCTATATCACTATAGATAATACTAGATGCTGCTATGTATTTAATGAGCAATTGGTTTTATCAAAAAAATAGGCGAGAATACCCCTTCCTCAAGGAATGCGAAGGGTGATAGCCCAATGAGTAGGGAGGGCAATTCCGCCAATTAGCTGCATCAAAAAAGAACAATCCATCTTCCTAAAGAACCCAAACCATATAAGGTAATGTATGTATTCATGCTTTAGAGGTATAGACCCTTACCTAATTTCGGAGTTTGATTCAGCAAAATTAACTAGTATAAGCCCGTATTTAATATAGATAAGCTCTTTAAAAACTAACTTCCATAAGCTGTAAAGAATAAATGAAAAGAAGAGGTGAATTTAATGCAACCTGGTCAATCGCCTTCTACATCTGTACCTTGGGAACAGTGGCATCAGCAGAATCCTCACGGTACTTGGCAGCAATGGAATCAACAGCACCAATCACATCAACCACATCAACAACATCACCATCAACCTCAGCACCATCATCCTTACGTACCTTGGCAGCAATGGCACCAGCACCATCCTCATGGTACTTGGCAACAATGGCATCAGCAATATCAACAACATCACCATCAACCTCAGCACCATCATCCTTACGTACCTTGGCAGCAGTGGCACCAGCACCATCCTCATGGTACTTGGCAACAATGGCATCAGCAATATCAACAACATCACCATCAACCTCAGCACCATCATCCTTACGTACCTTGGCAGCAGTGGCATCAACAACACCCTCACGGTACTTGGCAACAGTGGCACCAAATGTATCCGAATAGAGAGTGGTAACTGATACAGGGTAGAAGTTGAGGTGAAATACTTATCTCTTCTTTAATTAAAGGCTATGTTAAACAATATTGTTAATAAAACGATAGGGCTCATTTCGAGGCTGTCCCAAAAGTCATGAAGAATCGCTTTCGGGGCAGCCTTCCCTATTCTCATCAGATAATTCCTTTTTTGCCATCCCAAAAAAGTGTGTTAGAGGACAAAATCGGGCAATTGGATAAGGGAAAAGTCCTTCATCGGGGTCATGAAGGACAAACTGTAGCAAATAGACAGGGGAAATGTCCCTCATCAGGGTTATGAAGGACAAACAGGAGCAATTGGACAAGGAAAATGTCTTTCATCAGGGACATGAAGGACAAACTGGAGTAAACAGGCAAGGGAAAAGTCCTTCATCGGGGTCATGAGGGACAAACAGGGGCAATTGGACAAGAGAAATGTCCTTCATCAGGGACATGAAGGACAAAATTGAGCAAATAGACAGAGGAAAAGTCCTTCATCAGGGTTATGAAGGACAAACAGGAGCAATTGGACAAGAAAAATGTCCTTCATCAGGGACATGAAGGACAAAATTGAGCAAATAGACAGAGGAAAAGTCCTTCATCAGGGTTATGAAGGACAAACAGGGGCAATTGGATAAGGGAAAGGTCCTTCATCGGGGCCAAACAGTAAAGAAAAAATGATTGGACGCTTACTCTTAGAACGACAGCAATAAAAAAGGATTGAGCAATTTTGATCTCAATCCTTTTTTGTGCGCTAAAAGGAAGTGCATATGACATATGTATTTATTTTTTAAAATCAGAGATGCGCATTCTTGTAGTTTGTTATTTTATAGAGTTAATACTTTTTCTGGGTAATTAAGTTTGAATTTGTAGTATTATTTACCTTATTGTAGGATTAAATTCATAATTGATTTACAGTATACAACAAAAGATATTGTAATATATAATGGGGCAATGTAATTCTAGAAAATAGATTAAATTAGCTTTGGATTTATTCATTTAAAGGATGGCACAGTAAGTTAAGATTTATCATTTTGAGTTTAAGATAAAACGTGAGGCACCATAGAGGAGAGTCTAGTATCATGGTTCAACTATTAAATAGCTTGACAATGTTGTCAGTGCATATACATACGAAAGAGATTTTTTCAGTAAACGCTATTGCTGACATCTTAACGAGTCTTGCTTATTTCTCGATACCTATAACTATGTTAGTTTTCGTGAAGAAAAGGAAAAACTTTGAGTTTAGGTGGATGTTTATTTGTTTCATATTATTTATTATGCTATGTGGAACGGGGCATTTGATGTATGTTATCCAGTACCTGGATCCACCTAAACCTTTCTATATAGTGAAGGATATAATAACCTTGTTAACCGCTGCAGTATCGATATCAACAGCTATATTACTTTGGAGAATAATCCCTAAACTACTGACGATACCAAGCCCAGCGGAATTGGAGGAAGCAAATGAAGAAATTCTTCATTTAGCTCATCATGATACGTTGACTGGCTTAGTTAATCGAAATTATTTTAATATCATGATAGAGAAAGCTATTACCGAAGCGAAGAAAAATCAGTATCAGTTAGCCGTAGTATTTATGGATCTTGATCGTTTTAAAGTAATCAATGATACATATGGTCATGGAATTGGGGATCTTCTTCTTCAACAAGTTTCTAAAAGAATCGTAAGCAGCGTTAGAGAAGGAGATATCGTCTCTAGACAAGGCGGCGATGAATTTATTTTGTTACTTCGAGATATTTCTTGTGTTGAAATGGAAAAAGTAATGAAGCGAATCATTCAGTCTCTATCTTCCTCTTTTATATTAGAGGGAAATGAAATTCATTGTACTCCGAGTATAGGAATCAGTTGTTTTCCATCGGATGGAATGGATGCGGAAACATTAATTAAGTACGCGGATCTGGCCATGTACAAAGCAAAGGAAAAAGGGAAAAATAATTATCAATTTTTTACTAGAAAAATGAATGAAGAAATTTTAAAAAAGTTAGTATTAGAAAATCAATTAAGAAAGGCAATTGAGGAAAAACAATTCCAAATATATTATCAACCACTGTTAGATTTGAGAACCAATCGAATCGTATCAACGGAAGCATTAATCCGCTGGGAGCATCCGGAAAAAGGATTTATTTCCCCTGCGGACTTTATTCCTTTAGCTGAGGAAACCGGTTTAATTTTACCTATCGGTGAATGGGTTTTAAATGAAGCGTGTAAGCAAACTAGCATATGGCGAGATCAAGGGTTTGACCTTTCGATTTCCGTTAATTTATCCAATCGACAGCTTATGAATGAAAATATTGTGGAAACGATTAAAAAAGCGCTGCTTCATCACCAACTTGACCCTAAACATTTAACTTTAGAAATTACGGAAAGCATGGCCATCATAAACTTGACAGATACCCTTCATAAACTAAAGCAGTTACAAGATTTTGGGGTACATATAGCGTTAGATGATTTTGGAACAGGATACTCTTCGCTTAGTTATTTAAGTATGCTTCCCATCACATCTGTTAAGATTGATAAATCCTTTATCGATGACATTAACAACGGAATGAAAAAGGAAATTGTTAAATCCATCACGAACATTGCCCACAGTATAGGTCTAAAAGTAGTAGCTGAAGGGGTTGAAGATGAACAACAATTTACTACCATTCGTTCTCTTGGCTTGGAAAGGGTACAAGGTTATTATTTGAGTCCGCCGCTTCCTGCAGATGAGGTGGAAGCAAAGGTTTTAGCAGTGAAAGCTTAGATAAAAGAATGTTGTTGTTTTTTCTCATGACGACGGGGAGAGCGCATGTAGAAAAGCAGGATAAAATACGAAAGAGAACTTTTCTTTTTACTTTTAATTAGTAGAAAGGAAAGTTCTCTTCTTATATAATTCCCTTATTTATACACATTGGAGGATATTATGCTCCTTTAAATGATTTTTTAATTTAAACATAATCGTGTTATAAGCCTCATGCTTGTAGCTGTATAAAAGAGCCTTTTTTAAATTATAGGTGTTGAAGAAGAAGTCGATTTGTTTTTTTACATAGCGTGCAATTTGTTCTTGGTAAAATAACTTTCTGTATTGAATTTTCTCAAGAATGTCATCTGTTAGGGAAAAGATAAAATCCAGAATGGAGGATTCCATGCTACCGCAATATTCGTTCACTGTCATAATATATACCCCCTCTTTTGTCAATGATTTAATGTGAAATTCACATAAACTTTACATTAAATTAATAATATTATTATAATCCAGAAGCCATGAAAGTCAATGTTTTCGGCAAAAGTAGTCAATTTTAGATAAAAAACAACGCAGTTGCTTAATCTCTATAGAAAAGTGCAAGATGACTTTCTCACATCCATGATAAAGAGGAATATTATTCCCCTATTAAGAAAATATATAGTTTCTGTTAATTCCCTCCTTTAAAGTTTTTTTATGCTACTATGTTTGATGACATCATAGAAGAAAAGCATATTAAAAGAGGGGATGTACATGTTTTTTCCTACTATATTATTAAAGGGATCCAATGTAAGGCATATTGTAAAAGATAAAAATTATTGTGAATGTGGAGAAAAATATCACGTTTACGTCACTTTCACGAGATATGATCTAAAACAAATAACATTTAAACCGGATAACGAGATCACTTGTCCAACTTGCAAACAGCTCATTCATTAAGGGTGGGGGCCCCCCATCCTTACAACTCCTTCGTTTTAACTTCTTTTTTCCCGCAATTAGATAAACGTCTTGCCTTCCTTTTTTGATACAAGAGTACCTATTTTTGATACAGGAGTACCCATATGGAGAGAATAATTCCGCCAATTCATGCAATAATTTCGCCAAATGATGCGATAATCTATCCAAATTAATCTATAATCTCGCCAATTCTGATCCTGTTCTCTGTTATAATAAGCTCACATGTTTATCCACTATTGCCTACAATTGCAATAATAGTGTAAGAGATTAAGGAGGACAAAATGAAGAAATATGTTGTTATATTACTGTTAGGTTTATTCTTTTTAGCGAATGTGTCAACGATAAACGCAGCAACAATTGTACCAACTATAAAAATTACTTCTCCTGTTGAAACAGGAGAAACGCAGGTAGACGTAGAGGTTACTAATTTTAACACTGACATGGATGGAGATTTAGTTATCGAAATAGGTGACTATAGGGATCAATGGTGGATTAGTGATACAGTTTCTTTCAACGTTCCTGAGTTGAAAAAAGGAGACCAAATCAATATTTCTTACATAGATGAGAGTGGAGAAGAGACACTGCTTCAAAGCGCAACAGTAGCAGATCCACTACTTCCAAAGTTATCTTTATCCACAGTTTCTAATAAAAATGATTATTTAGAGTACACAATTACAAACTACAATGAGCGTTTCTTAAATGGTAGATTAATTGCAAAGGTTAAAGGAGAAACTTTTGAAAGCTACATAGATGCGAAAACAGGGTTAATTATATTCTATGAACCTTTCAAGGCGGGAACAAAGGTAGAATTATATTATGTGGATCAAAATTATAGGGAATGGTATTTAAAAACGGTAACTGTAGTTGATAAGACGCCGCCAAAAATATCTGTACTATCTATCACTAATCGAACAACAACTTTTAAGGTAACCTCAGAGAAAAACAGCACGGTTTCTTTAAAAATTGGCAAAAAGACGTACAAAGGAAAAGATTTGAAAAATGGTCAATATCAATTTACGATTTCCAAACAAAAAGTTGGTACGAAAATTTTAATTACAGCTGCCGATAAACTTGGAAATAAGCAAACGAAGACAATTACCGTCAAGCTAAAATCAGGTACAACGATTAGTATGAAAGATGTAACAACAAAATCGACTAAAGTAACTGGAACCGTAAAGAAGTGGGAAAAAGGCGATAAAGTAATTGTCCTAATTGGCAAAAAGACATACAAAGGCAGCATAAAGTCGGGCGGTTCCTACTCTGTGAACATCCCAAAACAAAAAGCAAATACTACAGTAAAAGTTCGGGTCATCGATAGCATTGGCAATGTTCTAGATACTGATTCTACAAGAGTGTACACAACCAAATATGTTGAAATTGGTATGACGAAGAAAGAAGTATTAAACACACAATGGGGAGCACCAGACGATAAAAATATCACGATTGATAGCTGGGGCACATGGGAACAGTGGATTTACTACTACGGTGAATATGATGCACAGTATTTATATTTTTCAAATGGTAAGTTAGTTTCGATTGATTTGTAGAAGAAGGTGAAAAGTGTATTTTCGAGTGATTTTACTTGGAAATGCACTTTTTTTGAAGAATTTGAACTCGTCTATTTTCTAAACTAATTCACCTTTATATAACAGCTAAGGTACCACTTCCTAGTTTCCGGCATGTTTATATTCATTGGAAGCTTGATTTCTCTCTGAATAGTGGATTTTGTTTATCCTTTTTAGGTGCGAAGGTTAAGTTAAATATATAATTCCATTTAGGTATTGGTTTGATTTTGGAGGAATAAGGGGTATGTTAAGTATACGAAATGTGAAATATGGGTCAAAAACTTTAGTAATCAGTTAACTGAGGTGAATTTGTGAATTTTTTAACGTTTAGCGAAAATATTTTAGAATACATCAACGAATTTTTACTTGTAAGAATCATCATCTTAGCATTTGTTTTTTGGGTGATTTCTTACATTATAAATAAAACTGTAGATTTGTTTTTTCGAAAATTCCATTTTTGGGATGAAGAAGTAGAGAAAACTATTCAAGGGGTAATACGTTCTTCTTTAAAGTATATGTCTATAACACTCCTTGTTCTATATTTAATCGGGCAATTTATTGATATCAAAGCGATACTTGCTGGAGCAGGAATCCTAGGGGTCGTCATCGGATTTGCAGCACAGCAGCTGTTAAAAGATATTTTATTGGGCACTGTTCGGCTAACGGATAATGAATTTCGTGTTGGCAACTTTGTAACATTTAACGGAACTAGTTCAGGAACAATTGAGGAAATCGGCATTCGCTTTATGCAAATTAGGGAATGGTCAGGTAAATTGCTGACTATTCCCCATGGAGAAATTAGGACCATTCAGAATTTTAACAAAGGAAGAATGCGTGTAATTGAGCGAATCACAGTCGGCTATCAAGAAGATCCACGCCGGATTAAGGAATTGTTAGAAGCAGTATGTAAAGTTTGTAATGAAAAATATAGCGAGAGTTTATTGTTGCTGGAAGACGGAACACCTGAAGAAGCATTTCAATATGTCGGCATTACGGATTTGAATCCGAATTTTAAATACGTTGGATATGAATTTTGTGTGGTGGGTCTTGTAAAGCCTGAAGAATACTTCGAAATTTCACGAAAAGTTAGATTTGAAATGATGTCTTTGTTTTATGATCATGGTGTACACATGCCGGCATCTAACTTGTTATTTCAAGGTGAGACAGGAACTGTCCAAGCTTCAGACAGCTGAACAAAAATCAGTGAATTTTTTAGCGAACAGTTCCTACTGTTCGCTAATATAATCTTGAATGAATGGAATGAGCAGGAAGTTGAGAAGTTTTTGGAGGAGATAGTTAGGGTGTAGAGCTACTTTTAGAAAAAGCGTTGAGTCACTTTGGAATTTCGTATTCGGTGGGAGCCATTCTTAAGTATAGATACTTGGGGATGGCTTTTTTGTTTGTCCTTCCGTTTTCTATAATTTTCATGTTTGATATAGTATGAATATAACTTGAAGGAGGTTTTTCTAATACCAATCCACAATAAACTAGTCCGAGACCGAATTCCTGAAATTATCGAGTCAACAGGTAAAAAGTTTTCAACGCGTATTTTAAATGAAAAAGAATACATAACAGAATTAAAAAAGAAGAGCTTTGAAGAGCTGCAAGAGTATATGAAAGTGACTAATAATAGTGAGGCTATTGAGGAGTTAGCGGATTTATTAGAAATTATGCATGCTTTAGCAGAATTTCATGGTTCGTCGATTGAAGAAGTGGAAAGAGTCCGCCAAGAGAAAGCAGTTAAACGCGGTGGATTTAAAGAAAAAGTGTTTTTGATTGAAGTTGAAGATAGTAAATAAATGGGATAGTCTTAAAAGAGACTGTAATCTTACATATAAGGTGAAGTGCCATGAGCCATAAACTGCAAGTAGGGGAAATGAAGGTTGAATATTTAACAGATCAAGAAATTTGGAGTCATTTTAATTTTATTTTCTCTAGTAAATCAAAAAATTCGACTACATATAAGTTTGTGTTAATCAAGTCATTGCTTGAAAATTTGTATAACGTAAATGAAAAGCTAGAGTTGTCTTATGATATCTTGTTTAGCAGTTTCTCAAAAATTTATTGGAACTTAGTTATTCATCATAATCTTAATCAAATTAATATGATAGGGAAGAAAGCGGAAGTTCAAAATGTACTTGGGGCTATTCAATCGAGTTATCAGATTCCTAATACATTCGTTTTTGATAAGCTTTCTTCAGAAATTCAAGTGCAGGTCATTACTAAAGTGAAACGAAAGTGCAAAATCAATGTGATGGGTGCATTATACGGTGATACGGATTCTACGCTTTATGATTTCGATAATAAAAAGGAATATATACGAATCAATCCGTCTTATTATTCTTTTATGCAAAGATTTCAGAGAGTGCTTTACTATTTAACAAACTATCAGCTTGCCCTTTTCTTAGAGAAATTCAATAACGAAGGGGATACAACAAATTTGCTATTGAAAGTAGAGAATGTTTCCAAAAGGTCTTCCTTAGATCAATTTTATCAGGTGTTGGAATCGTTTTATGATGGGAAATGTTTTTATTGTGAAAAAGTAATTAAGAAAAAAGCAGCAGCGCATGTGGATCACTTCATTCCGTGGAGTTTTGTGCAAAACGATCAGTTATGGAATTTAGTCATTGCCTGTAGCACCTGTAATCTCTCGAAAAATGATAAGTTAGCCTCTGACTATTTCTTGAAAGCTTTAATTGATCGAAATGAAGAATTTTTGGTGCAGTCCAATCTTTTTCAAAGAGAGGATATGCAGGTATATAGTGAAAAGAAGTTAACGGAGCTTTATAAATATTCGGTTGATAATGGTTTTACGGATATTTGGTTGCCGAAGAGGATTATAGTATAGATATTAAAGAAAATTAAAATGAACTTTAATTTAGGAGTACATAATGAACGTTACAAAAAAACTAATTGTTAATTCTCAAAAAGGAAATTTATTAAATGAGCTTACAAAAGCGATTGATGAGTGTGAGCGATTTTATTTTAGTGTAGCTTTTATCAATTTTAGTGGACTTCAACTATTATTAGATGCATTTAAGGAAGCAGAGAAAAAAGAGGTAAAAGGGCAAATCATTACTTCTACGTATCTCAATTTCACTGAAGGTAAAGCGCTTAAGAAAATTAAGAACTTTAATAATATTGATTTAAAGGTATTTGTTACAGATAAAGAGATTGGATTTCATACGAAAGCTTATATATTTGAATTTAAGGATTATTATAAGGTGATTATTGGTTCGTCTAATATTACTCAAAGCGCTCTTAAGAGTAATATTGAATGGAATGTAGAGCTGATTACGAAGGACGATGCATTGTTTATTCAAGATGTTTTAAAGGAGTATGATTATCTTTGGAATAGTAGCGTAGAAGCGGATGATGAGTTTATTCGGAGATATGAAGAATTTATACAAAGCTTATCTGCTTTTCAACCGAAGAAACAGATGATTTATGAAAACGCGGAATATATCGTTCCAAACAGAATGCAAAAACAAGCTGTGGAAAATTTAGAACGAATTCGCTCGTTTGGTGAAAAGAAAGCGTTAGTTGTGGCAGCGACTGGTACGGGTAAAACGTATATGTCAGCCTTTGATGTAAAGAGTTACAATCCAAAAAGAGTCCTGTTTATTGTACATAGGGAAGAAATATTAAAGAAGGCAAAAGAGACCTTTGAGAAATTAATTCCAAATAGAGGGCTTACATTCGGTTTGCTTACTGGTAATCATAAGCAAGGTCATGCCGATTATGTATTTGCGACGATTCAAACCATATCTAAGTGTTACCTTGAATTTAAGCAAGAGGAATTTGATTATTTAATTATTGATGAGGCTCATCATGCAACAAGCCCAAGCTATCAATCTGTTTTAGACTATTTTCAACCGAAGTTCACTTTGGGAATGACTGCGACTCCTGAGCGTAGTGATCATTCTAATGTATTCGATTTATTTGATAATAATGTGGCACTAGAAGTTCGCTTACATGAAGCTTTAGAGGATGATTTAGTAATACCCTTTCATTATTTTGGAATTACAGATATTGAAGGTATTGATTTAAGTGACGTTAATATAGATGATGTAGCTGAAATTACAAAGAGGTTAAAAGTCAATGAGCGCGTAGATTATATTATTAGCCAAATGAATTTTTATGGTCATGATGGGAAGAAGAGAAAAGCTTTGGGCTTCTGTGCTTCTATAGAACATGCTAAATATATGGCTGAAGAATTTAATAACCGAGGATATAAAAGTGTATGCTTATTTGGTGGAGATTCAGTAGATCAACGCGCTTATTATGTAAATAAATTAGAAGACGATCAGGATGAACTACAATGTATCTTTACGGTGGATATTTTTAACGAAGGTGTAGATATTCCTTCTGTAAATACAGTGTTAATGCTAAGACCAACAAATTCTCCGATTGTATTTATTCAACAATTAGGACGGGGACTTAGAAAACATGATAGTAAGACTTTTTTAACAGTGCTTGATTTTATCGGCAACCATAATAAGACGTTCTTGATTGCTATCGCACTAAATGGAAGTAGATACTATGACAAAGAAAGCTTGAAAGTTGCTATTGCTACTAAATTTGCGAATATTCCTGGAAGTACACATATTCAAATGGATAAGATTGCCCAGGAAAGAATTTTGGAGCAAATTGATAAAGAAAACTTTAAATCATTAAAATATTTAAAGGAAGAGTATTTTGAATTCAAGAAACTGAATTCGGGAAAAACACCGTACTTTTTAATGGATTATATGAAGTATGATGGGGCTCCTGACCCTATTAAATATATTGATTTAAAGAAAACTTACTTAGAATTTGTTGCCTCAGTAGAGAAAGAGGATGAGTTGAAAAAATTACTCGAAAATGAATTATTTGAAGGAGTACTAAAAGAACTATCAAGTAAGTTACCAATTAAAAGGATTTATGAATTTGTTATTGCTAAATATTTATTAGAACATCAGGAAATTTCTCTCACAACGGCTAGAAGCGAAATTTTGAAGCTTGTTCAAGACATTCAAGAAGATAGTGTGGTACATGCTTTTGAATGTTTAAATCAAGATTATTATGATAGCGGTCAGCTAAAACGTAATCTTAAATTATTCACGTATAGTAATGGGAAGCTAGAGAAGACACAAGCACTCATAAATGTACTTGAGAACGAAGAGTACAGAATGTATATCGAAGACTTATTAAATTACGGCATTTCACGTTATAAAAAAGAATTTAAAGAAAAAGACTATGGTTTACCACATTTTAAATTGTATGAGCAATATCAAATGGCAGATGCTGCTTTACTATCTAATTATCGAAAAAGTCATAGTTCCTTTAGGGGATCAGGTTTATTGTCGAACGAAAATGACTATTTCTTATTTATTGATTTGCATAAGGAAGCAGATATCAAAGAAAGCATTAATTATCAAGATGAATTCATTAATGAGCGATTCTTTCAATGGCAAACCCCAAACAGTACAGCACAAAGTTCTGAACGAGGGAAGAATATTATATATAATAAAGCTCGAAATATTAATTTACATTTGTTTATCAGAAAGTATAAACAAATTGATGGGAAAACGGAGCCTTACATTTATATTGGCAAAGGGAATACCGTGTCATTTGAAGGAGAAAAGCCCATCACAGTAAAAATAGAGTTGGAACATGAAGTACCTGCAAACTTGTATAAAGAGTTTACAATCAGAGTTTAAACAAAAAATAGTCTTCTCAGAAGAGAGGACTATTTTTTTATTATTAATTCCTCCACCGCCGGAACATCCGCAGGAGCCCATTTAAGCGAGCTTAAGTTCTCGCGTTTCAGCCAAATCAGTTTTGAATGCTCTTTTGGAATAGGTGTGCCTTCTACAATTGTACATTTCATGCAAATTAACGTAATGATAAACGTATCATATTCATGCGTATTTTCATTAAATACATCATTCGCTTTAATGTTGCACCCTAGTTCCTCAGCTATTTCTCTTTCGATAGCAGAATAAAGGTCTTCTCCTTGTTCTACTTTTCCACCTGGGAATTCCCACATGTTAGGAAGGCTCATATCAGGCGACCTTAGAGCGCAAAGAATTTCATTTTCATTATTTTCAATAACAGCTGCTACTACTTTGACAACTTTTTTCATACGAATCCTCCTCGGGTTAAAAATAACATCCTTATCATATCATTTTTAGTTGTTAGTAGTTTAGAGAGAAATTATCTTTAGAAAAGTGCCACTGTTTGCTTAGAGGGAATTGCACAACGTGATTAGAACGAGGATAGGTTTTTAAACAAACGACAATATAAAGAATAATATTTCTCATATAAATAGTTCAACTTTTCTGAAGGAGGGGAATCTACATGAGTGTAGAACATTGTGCCACTATTGAAAAGTATGAAGTGGAATATAAAGGGGATAAGTTTGTCGTACTAGAGGTGTTTAGGACTGGGTGGTCTGGAGATACGCAAATCATTGATGAGGAAGGAAACGAGATAGATGATGCGTTATCAAATGCTGTGTATGAATATTTCATGGAGATGAAAAGTTTAATCTAAATATGTTTTTCTGCTTAAATACACCTTAAAACGAATCCCTTAATACAATAGGTAATAAGAAGAATGATACTTAAGATTGGAATGAGGGATAGTATGATACAAATATCGGGGATGAATGTTCAACAAAGTAGTATGTGGCCGTCTGGTAGTATTGAAAGGGTAATTGTTCAACAAATGAATGAACATCCGGTCGTTTATTCGTATCAGTCTCTCGATGAGTTATCGTTTGAACTCAAATTACGCAAAAACATCATAGTAAGTGCAAGAGCCATGAATCAAGGGTATGCTCAGTTCCAACCCTTTTCCCATTCTCGTTGTAATCCCGAATACTGGTATTTGACAAATGCCGGCGGATTCCAGCTGAAGCCTGGTGTAGTGCCATCTGATGCGATTCAAGACATTTACAACAACAGTTCGCTGTATGCGTTTGAATGTGCCACGGCAAAGGTAATTATCTATTATCATGCCGTTTTAAACAGTCTGGGCGAATATGTATTTAATCAGATATTCCAAGACCTCTATTTATACAGCTGGCATGCTGATCCTGAACTCGGTATACAACTGATTAATACGGATTATTTCTTACCCGGAGATGTTGTTTATTTTAATAATCCAGAATTTCATCCAGAAACCCCTTGGTGGAGAGGAGAAAATGCGGTTGTTCTCGAAGACGGTGCATATTTTGCACATGGAGTAGGAATAGGGACTGCTGAACAAATGATTGAAGCGCTAAATAAAGCGAGAATACCAGGGAGTACTCAATCAGCCTACCTGACAAATTCAGTCGTAAGACCCTCTTTTAAACATTTAGCGAAATTTTCGACGCTGCCACGAAATGATATGGCTTATAAAATCCAACATGTCGTCATACACCATAACGAAAGTTCGATTTCAGGTGATCGGTATCGGTTCTATTTCCATTACAAATGATTAGATTTCATTTTAAATCTACTAATATAATCTTTTTATAAATTATTGAATATCTAAAAACATCTAGAAATATCACGAGAAACAGTGTTTTAGTGTTGTTTTTGGCCAATAATGAACGTATATGGTTTATTTTGGCCATTTTTTGTCTATTTAAGGGATTTACAATAGGGAGATGACAGGCGTAGAATAATCGCATTAAATCACAAATTTTATATCGGCCTAATCTCAGAATCATTTGAGAACGGAGGACCCATTATTTTGGGGTTAATTCTGCTATTGCAGAAGGGATGAGAAACTCTTTCGCCATCCTACCCGTCAGCTAACTTCGTCGGCTAAAGCGAAAGGGGGTATAAGACCGCCTTAATTCAGGATGCTTTTTTGTTGTGTTTAAAACAAAATGGCAGCCTGATATATTTGTAGGTCTTTTTATTATGCCTATAATTAAAGGCTTCTTTGGAAACATATATGTATAGCCTGCTAGGCGTTAAATAGAGCAACGAATACTAAAGGCTTGTTCAATAAGTATACATTGGTCTTTTTCTATGTTCAGCCCATCTTTATCTTAATAACTATGGGACAAATATTTAGATACAATAATGGAAAAAGTAAACTGGATACTAAATTTTTTATGAGGTCAGTTAGGAGATCACGATGAAAAAAATAAAAGAGGTTAATCCTCCAAAAGCCCTTGTATTAGGTTTTGCAACGGTCATCCTTATCGGAGCCTTTTTATTGACTCTTCCCATTGCCACTGAGGATGGAAAAGGTCTCTCATTTTTAAATGCTTTATTTACCGCTACATCTGCTACATGTGTAACAGGGCTTGTCGTTGTAGATACTGGGGACACCTTTTCTTTATTCGGTGAATTGGTCATTTTATCGCTCATTCAAGTCGGCGGATTAGGGTTTATGACATTTGCAACTTTTTTATTTTTGCTGTTAGGTAAAAAAATTTCTTTAAAAGAAAGGCTGCTACTAAAGGAGGCTTTCAATAATGTATCCTTTGCAGGAATTGTCAGGTTAGTCAAAAGAATTTTGATATTTACTGCAGTGATTGAACTTGTCGGCGGCATCATTTTATCGATTCGTTTTTCTTACGATATGCCAATAGGTAAAGCCATCTATTTTGGATTTTTTCATGCTATATCTAACTTTAATAATGCTGGTTTTGATTTAATGGGAGAATTTCGGGGTCTAACTCCTTATGTAGATGATCCTATTGTCGTCTTAACCGTATGCGCTCTCATCACACTTGGTGGATTAGGATTTATTGTGATGAACGAACTATATGAATACCGTGATACTCGCCGCTTATCTGTGCATACGAAGGTAGTATTACTGGCAACCGTCATTCTAACAGTAGGGGCAACCCTGTTAATCTTCATGTTTGAATATGGAAATGATAAAACATTAGGCCCTTTATCTGAAACTGGAAAAGTATTGGGTGCATTGTATCAAGCGGTTACTCCAAGGACGGCAGGTTCTAATACATTACCAATTGGAGATTTAACACATTCTACTTTGTTCCTCATCATTTTTCTTATGTTTATTGGAGCAGGTTCAGGATCCACAGCTGGAGGAATTAAAATAACGACCTTTGCTGTTTTAGTAGCTACCGTATGGTCTCAAATTAAAGGGAAAGAAGACGTTGTCTTATTTAGGCGCAGAATTGTGACTGAAACGATATTAAAAGCACTGACCGTTGCTTTGTGTGGATTGAGCATTGTTGTATTCATGACTATGGCGCTTAGCATTACAGAACCCGGTCACGATTTTATGATGTATTTATTTGAAGCTACTTCTGCGTTTGGTACAGTGGGACTGTCTATGGGATTAACTCCAGAGCTATCTTCTGTGGGGCGTATACTTATCATTTTCACGATGTTTGCAGGAAGATTAGGTCCTTTAACAGTTGCTTTTGCTATTACAAAGAGACGTAAATCAGATACTTTCCGTCATATTAAAGGAAATATAATGATCGGTTAATTAAATTCAGGGAGTGTAGATGGAAATGGCTATAAAACAATATGCTGTGATTGGTTTAGGGAGATTTGGAACAAGTGTAGCTCGAAGACTATATGAGGCTGGACAAGAGGTGCTAGGAATTGATGCAAATGAGGAACGAGTCGAAGATGCTGAATTATTCGTTACTCATGCAGTAGTCGCTGATACGACAGAAGCGAAGGCACTTACATCTATTGGAATAAGCAATTTTGATTGTGTAATCGTAGCCATTGGAAATGATATGCAATCCAGCATTTTAACGGTTTCTCTGCTTAAAGAGCTAGGGGTTAAAAAAGTCATTGCAAAGGCTCTTGGAAAGCGACATGGGCAGGTTTTAGACAAAGTAGGGGCTGATTGGATTATCTATCCTGAGAGAGACATGGGAGAACGTGTGGCCAATCAGCTCCTGTCACCCAATATGTTGAACTATATTGAGTTATCAAAAGAACACAGTATAGAGGAGATTATGATTCCTTCCAAAATGGCTGAAAAAAGTTTGCGTGACCTTGACATTCGTGCCCAATATAATGTCAGTGTTATTGCTATCGTTAGAGAAGGAGATATTATTATTTCTCCTTCTCCCGATCGTATTATTCACAAGGAAGATTTATTAGTGATGATTGGGAAGAGAGAAGATATTGCTAAATTTGCGAATATAGGACAATAAGCGAACAGTGCCGGGCACTGTTCGCTAAAATAGAGGTTGATACATATTATTCATGTATGGTATGTATCAATCTCTTATTTCTTTTCCATAATAGTGCCTTCGTTGAAAATCGTTATGGAAGTAAAGTACCAGTTAATTTAATAAATATCTCCTTTCAAATGAACAATAATAAAACTAGATGTCAAAAAGTAAAACGGTGTAAAGAATGGGAAAAAAGAAAAAACGTTTCAATAAGAACTCAATTCCTTTTTGGTTGTTAGCAGTTATTCACTTAGGTATGTTTTTGCTAGTGTTAAAACGTAAAAAACAAAAGGATACATGGATTTTACTATTATCAAATATGGGTTTTGCTTATTTATTTGAGTATCTGGTTCTCAATTTATTTCATGGTTATAGATACAGACCGTCAATTATGAAAAAGCGTACTTTTGATTCAGTCTTAGGAGCCATCTTCTCTCAAGCGATTTATGTACCAATTACAGCTACTTTTCTAACTTTACTGAACAAAAAATGGAGTTGGAAAGTCGGTTTCAGCCTTTTTTATTATTGTATTGAGAACTTATTTTTACGACTAAATATTTATAAAGTATATTGGTGGAGGCCTATATACACGTTAGTCTTATTAAATGTATATTTTAATATTAGTGATGCTTTTTATAAGGCGCTTTCAACCCAAAAACGATGGGCAATGGTTATTGCTCATTACTTGGCTATTGAAGTAGTTTCGATTACTTTAGCGTATATTTTTGCAGTGAATCGTTATATTCGATTTGGGCGTGGATATTTCCATACGTGGACTGAACATTTTAAAATAGTACCTTTATACAGTTTGATACTCTCTTTTATCGCTCTCATTACGTCTTCAAAGGCTGGATTGTTTTATAGAATGCTCCTACCATTAAGTCATATTATTATCGATATAACCTTGGTAAAAATGGGTATCTTAAAAGTGAATATCAACCAATTTTTAGGTACCTGTTCTCGATACTTACCAATGACATTTATTTCGAGATTTTTTTATAAAATAATTTACAAAGAATAGCGAACGGTGCCTGGCACTATTCGCTATTTTTCTGGCGGAATAAAGAGCTCTCCACAAGAACATACTATCACAAACGAACTGTCTGGATTGTTGTAAGGGGGAAATCGCGATGCAGCTATCTGTTGAAATCATCTTTCGAACCTTTACCGCCTTTATTTTGTTATGGATATTTGTTCATTTGCTTGGTAAACAGACGATTACTCAAAGGTCCTATCACCTTTATATCGCTTCAATCACGATGGGGACCATTGCAGGAAATCTAGCATTCAATATTAGAATTGAATTCCCGTATTTTATCGTCGCATTCATGATTATGGGGATCATCGTGTTTATACTGAATTTTGTTGCGGTTCGAAATGCGCGATTCCGGAAATGGATTGCAGGGAAACCTACTACTTTAATTGAAAAAGGGCAAATTCTCGAACAATCAATGAAACGAATGGGGTATTCAATTGATTCTCTGAAACAGGCTTTGCGGGCCAAAGATATCTTCAACATAGAAGAGGTAGAGTGCGCCATTTTAGAGACAAGTGGCGCACTCTCTGTATTAAAAAAACCTCAGTACCAACATACAACCAAGCAGGATTTAAATTTATCTCCCTCAGCAGAAACCATACCGGTAGAGCTCGTCTATAATGGGAAAATCTTATATGAGAACTTATCAGAAAACACCTACGACGAAGAATGGTTAAAGGCGGAGCTTAAAAAAAGAAATCTCGCTGTTTCTGACATTTCGTATGCGGTCGTAGGGACTAAAGGGAATTTATATATTGATTTGTTTAGTGATGAATTACGTTAATGATTCTTGTTTTATCCCTAAGAACAGTTAGATTCCTTCTCGCTCGATGAATTAATCAGCTTCATCAATTCGAAGTATCTAGGACTACGATCTTTCTCCGGAACAGGAGAGAGGTCTTGATAGGGATCAACATAGTTTTCCCTCAGCCAATGCGGTACGATTTCTTTACTTGCTGCCTTTTTAGGCAAAAGAGTTCCAAAATTCCTTTCTGAATTAGAAATTGAACATATTAGAGAGGTTTGTATACAACGATGGAGAATGTGCTATTTGAATTTATGTGTTCGACTAGATGCCGTATTGGGGAAGTTGTAAAATTAAATCGAATAGAAGATAGGAGTTCGATGACAATGACCAAGTTAAGAATCTAAAAGTTATTTTTAAATTTAAAAATACAGAAAGTATATAATCTACTCTTGTTTATAGGAGGACAAACCAATGAATGCACAGGAAAACAAGGTCCAAAAACAAGGATGGATTCCTAAAAAGGAACGAATATGGTTAATCGTGGCGGTCATTATCGCTGCTTTGATAATGCTTTGGGAACTTAAGGGACTATTACAGCTTTCATTAACCACTCTGCACAGCGAGCAGTTCGAACATACATTTGAAAGTTTTGGCTCCATTGCAAGAATTATCTTATTTTTTGTACTTGCTTATTATGTGCTTCTTCGTGTTATTAGGCTTCGTATGCTGAAAGGTCAAGGCAAGGTGAAACAATGGTTGTCCACTTTGCTGCGCTTTGCCCGAAGATGGCATACTCCGGCAGCGATTATTGCCATGGCTTTTATTATCCTACATGCGGTAGCTGTCTTCATGTACGGCTTCAAATTTGATTTTGATAATATAAGTGGATTGCTTTCCTTGCTGGTCTTGCTTCCAGTTCCTATCTCAGGACTATTTCGATATCAGAGGATGGACCGGAAATGGCATTTGCGGTCTGGTGTTGCTTTTGCAATTCTATTTTTAATTCATTCTTTTTTATAATCAACATGCTATAAACCGTATTCCTAATTTAGTATGTGAAGCAGAGTGGAATCATTTTGTTGTGCAAAATGTATATTTTAGAAAAAAGCCGTATATTTAATGAGTTTTCACGCTGTAAGCCCCTAAATAAAAAAGCAAATTCTCATTCGAATTTGCTTTCTCCACAAAGTGCTTAATAGTTATTTAATGGTTAGCGTATTTTGTATAAGAACTAAATCAACTTTCTCATTTTTGTATTTGACTTATCGTTTATCCTGAAACCGCTCCTTCACTAGTTCCTTTTCTATATCGAAATTCATACTATTCGCTGGAATGAGCTGTGGCAGGTGGCATTACGATAGATTCAATTAAGAATATGATAGAATCACGTCCTCATATTGTCATTATCGGATCAGCCATCACGAAAGCAGATCACCCTGGAAAGATAGCAGCAGCATTTAAAGAAATAATCGGATAAGGGAGGTAGGAAAGCGATGAATCAATTAGAAACGATACTATCGGAGATTTCGATTGTTATGAAAAGAATAAACGTTCAGGACATTGAAGCGCTATCCCTTATCATCCATGTTCCAGCAGCTACAAAATACCGAAAAGCGGGGGAACATACAACGATTCAGCCACTCGGATCATTATTCGATCAATGCACTCACATCCTGTTCGACGGAATTTGTCTTGAATATGCTTCCAGAAAACAAGTCAGCCACGAACAAGCTTTTCAAAAGCACAGTAATATGGAATAGAGAACTGTGGATGTACTCTATCTCAATCAGGCCGGATTGTGGAGTAACTGTACTAGGGGTACCGTCAAGAAAATGTGGATTTACAATGCTAGCCCATTTCCAAGACGATTCCCCCAATTTTAACAACGTTAAGGTATTCTTAATGGTCTCAAAGAATCTATAGATACCTTTTTATCAAAATTAAAATGGTATTCTCCTAGTAAATTGATATGTTCCCAGCCTAAGGGGGACATATGGTGCAACAGGTCTTCATTAAAATCTCCTAATCCTTTTTGCATTTTCCTTCTCAAAGATTCATTTGAAATGTAATTAGAATAAAGATCGTTTTTTCAATTCTTCCCATCTCACGTAAAGCTGTAGCAAGGCTGTTCTGCCTAGAGTAAGAACCTAATTTCCCCATAGGTTCCTAAGCTGCTCTATCAAATAACTTGTGTACTAATTACTTGTTTACAAAACATATTTAATAGATTACAATCTGAATAATTGGTAAATTAAGGATATATAATAGAGGATGATTCATGGGAAAATCCGATATCTGTATTCATTTTTTTCTAACTAGGCTTTGCAAAGAGTAAATCGAATTCAAAATCAAATTATTTAGGAGAGATAAAAGATGGAACATATTATTGTCGAAACGAAAGATGGGGTCCGTAAACTGACACTAAACAGACCTGAACGTCTTAATGCTGTAAATGATACACTTAGTAATGAGATTATCCAGGCAATTTCAGAGGCTTCTGCTGACGATGAAGTCCGTGTCATTGTTATTACCGGCAGTGGACGAGGATTCTGTGCAGGTCTTGATTTGACCGATCGTGCGAAGACAAATCCAGACGCTAAATCTCGTCATCAAAAATTAGATGAATTGGGTTGGGTTGGTCATCAAGCATTGGGCATTGTTCATTGTGACAAGCCAGTGATTGCCGCAATCAATGGGATTGCGGCTGGTGCAGGACTCGCGTTAGCTCTGGCTTGCGACATCCGCTTCATGTCTGCTGATGCAAGGGTAACGACTGGATACATTCGCCGTGGTCTCAGTCCTGATGCGGGAATGAGTTATTTTTTACCGCGGTTGGTCGGGCAGGCAAAGGCTGCCGAATTGATTTTAACGGGTAGGGACATTTACCCTGAGGAAGCAGAACGAATTGGATTGGTGAACCGGATATTCTCTGATGAAGAATTGCAGGAACAGGTGATGAACTTTGCACGGGAATTAGCTGCAGGACCGCCGGTAGCGATGACGCTTTCTAAAAGATTGCTTGCTGCAAGCCCTGACACGGATCTTGTAACGATTCTTAAACAAGAGTATGCATTTATTAAACAATGTTTTGGAACCAAAGATGTCCAGGAAGGGATTCAAGCCTTTGCTGAGAAAAGAAAGCCCGTGTTCCAAGGGGAATAGGTAAAAAAAAGCATGCGGGAATAGAGGAGTATCTTACATCAAAGATTAAATAAGCATAGCCCCTTTCTACATGTAGAACGGGATTATGCTTATTTGATTTTAAAAATTAAATAACTGTTTCATCACAACTATAGTTTCACCATTTCAATCACTAATACATGCGACGTTTCATTGGCTTTAATGTGAATATCTTCTTCAACGATTTCTAAAGCATCTCTAGCGTTTAACGTTAGCTCATTAATAGTTGAACTTCCTTCGATTTGAACGAGATATGCTTGTCTGCCTTCTTTGACAGGGAAGCTGATTTCTTTACTTGAATCGAGTTCTAGAGCGTAAAGGTTAGCGTCTTGATTAATTTGAATCGGTGCAGAACCTTCTTTACCCGATACCATATGAAGCCACTTGTTATGTCTTGCTTCCATATCAAAACGAAAATCGCCATAGTGAGGAGTATGGCCCGCTCGATCGGGAATAATCCAAATTTGCAGCATTCTTAATGTGTTGTCACCCATATTATGCTCGCTATGATACACGCCTGTTCCAGCACTCATATATTGAACTTGTCCGCGAGTAATCGTACTTTTATTGCCCATGCTGTCTTGGTGAGTAAGCTCGCCATCTACAACATAAGAAATAATCTCCATATCTTGATGAGGATGCATGTTGAATCCTGTTTGAGCAGCGATTAAATCGTCGTTAATCACTCGCAAAGCGCCGAAGTGGATGTTTTCTGGATTATAGTACTCGGCAAAAGAGAAGTGGAATAAGCTTTGCAGCCAACCGAGATTGCTTTTGCCCATATTGTTGTGGTCTAGTTTTCTTAGCATCGTAAAACTTCCTTTTATATTTTATTTAAGTATCTTTAATTCGAGATAAATTATATACCTTATTTTAGTACAGGTCAATTAAAGATAGTATGTGCAGTTCGTGAATAGTTATTTCCTGCATTTGTACAATTAGGTATAATTTATAGTGTGAATAAGTTTATCAAAGAACAGCGGAAAGATTGGAAATAGAACGTTAATATGTTTGAGGGAGCTGAATGCTCTTTTTTGTCAAGCTTACAAAGGTTTTGAAAAAATCTATATATGCAGTATAGAGGGTGAGGCTATGGAATTTTCATCCAAAAAAGATATGTGGATGGGACTGATTATTTGGGCTTTAATGGGAGTATTTATTTGGATTTTCTATGAATCCACATTTATTGAATTTAATCTTGTAGGAATCATTGTGATGACAATAATGGTTGGGCTGTTGCTATCGATTTGGTTTTGTACACACTACAAAATTGAACAAGGTATACTGAAAATTTCCTATGGACCGATAAAAAAGAGTATCGCTATCGAAGACATTCAATCGATTCGTCCAACAGTCAATCCATTTACCGCTCCAGCACTTTCAATGTATAGAATTGAAATTAATTATCGGAAGTATAAGACCATTTCCATTTCTCCTATCAATCAAGAACGATTTATAAAAGAATTGCAAAAGTTGAATCCCAAAATTCGAATTATGAGTAATGAATAGAGCCTTGCTTCAAGTAAAGAGAGGGAGATTTCCATGAAACAAAAAGTGTTGGTTACGAGAAAACCACCAGAGCATATTTTACAATTACTGAATGATTGTTTTGAAGTAACGCTTTGGGATTGTGAGGAAGAACAGATTCCGCGTGAATTTTTGTTAGAACAGATTGCAGAAGTAGATGGAGTTCTTTGTCTGTTAACGGAACATATCGACGAAGAAGTGATCAACAAAGGAAAAGGGTTAAAGGTCATTAGCAATTTAGCTGTCGGCTATAACAATATTAATGTGGAATATGCTTCGTCAAAGGGAATGATGGTGACGAACACGCCAGGTGTCTTAACGGAGACGACGGCTGATCTAACCTTTGCTCTGTTAATGGCGACTTCTAGAAGATTAGTAGAAGCTTCCGATGTGCTAAGAGAAGGGAAATGGAAAACGTGGTCACCGATGTTTTTAACGGGAATGGATGTGTATGGAGCAACAATTGGCATTATCGGTTTAGGGGAAATTGGAGCGGCAGTTGCTAGGAGAGCAAAAGGCTTTGGAATGGAGTTATTGTATTATAGTCGTACGCAGAAGCCTGCATTAGAACAAGAGTTAGGCATCCAATATGTTTCTCAAGAAGAGTTGCTTAGAAGGTCTGATTTTGTTTGCCTATTAACTCCGTATACGAAAGACACGGAGAATTTGATTACGTTAGAAGAGTTAAAAATGATGAAGAAAACGGCCATTCTGATTAATACAGCAAGAGGCGGCATTGTAAATGAGGATGATTTGGTCACGGCCTTAACAGAAGGAATCATTTGGGGAGCGGGCTTAGATGTATTTGCAGAAGAGCCCATTCCAGTGGAACATCCATTATTAACAGCACCAAATGTAGTGGCTCTTCCGCATATCGGCAGTGCAAGTGTGCAAACAAGAACGAAAATGTGGGAACTGGCAGCACGAAATCTAATTGAAGCTTTGGAGGGGAGAACTCCGCCTCATTTAGTGAATAAGTGAATGGTCAGCTAGTTTAGACGGGTCTTTAGGATGGTTGGTAGAACTTATATACCACTATTTTACAATCCTTAATATATTCTTTATCAATCTTCACGTTCTCCTAAATGAAAATTAATAGTTTACTGGTATTTTTAAGAAGTAATCTATTAGACAAAGAGATAGGAGATGTGTAGAGTGAAAAGAAAATGGTTAGCAGCTTGTGGTGCTCTTGTAATGGCAATTGGTGTGACGACAGGAGGAGGAGAGGCTTTGGCTAAGGAAAAACATAAAGATATCGTAAATGTTTCCCATCGAGGTGCTTCAGGTTATGCACCGGAACATACTCTTGTATCCTATCAAATGGGAGAAAAAATGCATGGCGACTATATTGAAATAGATTTGCAAATGACAAAGGACGGACAGTTAATCGCAATGCATGATGAGAAATTGGACCGGACGACAAACGGGACAGGCCTGGTTAAAGATTATACATTAGCTGAAATTAAAAAACTTGATGCAGGCAGCTGGTTTAATGAAAAATATCCAGAGAGTGCTAATCCAAATTATGAAGGATTACAAGTACCAACTCTTGAAGAAGTGTTTAAAAAGTTCGGAAAAAATGCTAGCTACTATATTGAAACAAAATCACCAGAAACATATCCAGGCATGGAAAAAGAACTTTTACGCTTAATCGATAAATATGACATTAATAAAAAGAGCCTTCTTATTCAGTCTTTTAGCCCTCAAAGTTTAAAAATTATGAATGAACTAGATCCATCCGTTAAGCTTGTTCAATTAATCTCGTATAAAAATTATGCGGTCATTACAGATGATGAAATTGCAGCGATTAAAGAATATGCGATGGGAGTTGGGCCTAATCATACATATTTGAACGAAGAATATGTACAAAAGGTCGTTAACAGCGGCCTTGAACTCCATCCATACACTGTGAATGATAAGGACAGAATGAAGCAGCTTATTGATTGGGGAGTAACGGGAATGTTTACGAATTTCCCAGACAAGCTGCATGAAGTGAAGAAAGGGAAATAAAGCAACCGATCATAATGTTATCGAAAAGGGGATTACATCTGAACAATATGTAGTCTCCTTTTCCTACTGTTAGCAGTACTTTCCCTTCGAATACTGGACAGCATATAGAAAGGATAGATGATATACAAAATAATTTGAGGAAGGTCATTAATTTATATAAAGCAAAACCTTATTTTCCCGTTCCAGGGAGAACTCTTCTCCGTCCTTCAAACATTTAAGAAGGAGCTTAATCAAAATAAACCGTTTTATTTTTTTAAACCAGCTGCAAAGAAGGGACCATTAGCTGTAATGGTCGATAGGATACGAGCCATTTCTTGAGGAGATTCTTTCCTGCCGCTATTCAACCATTGTTGAATGACCCCTATATGTGCCGATGAAATATAAGAAGCTAAATATTGTCCTGGAACAAGTAAATTTTCCTCCTTAACAAGTGCCTCTGGATTATTTCCAAACAGTGTTTTCCACATAAAGTCTTTCAGTCTTGTTTGAAATGTTAAATCTCCTTTGGGACCTAACACAGCTTTCATAAATCCACTATTTTCATTTAGATACTCAAATATTGAAACTACAAGAGGAAATGGTGTTACAGTCGGTGAGTTCGTTTCAAGTGCGGCAATAACACTTGGGAAGTTCTGTTTTGCAATTCTGGACATTTCCAGCATAATTTCTTCTTCGCATTTAGTCATTAAATCGAATTTATCTTGATAATGTGCATAAAATGTACCTCGATTAATTTTCGCTCTAGTTGTTATATCTTTAACGGATATTGCTTCAAAACCTTTTTCTTCTATTAATTCTACTAGTGCATTCCGGATTGATTCTCTTGTCCGAATGACCCTTAAATCGGTATTACTATCTCGCAAGCTACGCCCTCCTTATTATTATCCAACACATTTGTAAAAGGTGTCTTATAACCGACACATCTATGATTTTTGATTATTGAACAGAGAAGGATTCAATTTTATAATTTGAAATAAAATAAACAACAGGTTGTTCGTTATTATAACTCGAAATCAAGGAGGATGAAATATGTTTAAAAACAAACTCGTATTGTTATCACCGATCATCGCATTAGCAGTTATTTTTATTTTTTCACTAACATTATTTCCATCGGTTCAACCACAACCGAAAAATTTGCCTATTGCAATCGTAAATGAGGATGAGGGAGTGGCAATTCCTAATCAACCAAAGTTGAATATGGGGCAAACGATTGTTGACATGATGCAAAAAGATTCAAAAGCAACAACAGATGAAGACCCTGCTGTGAAATGGATTAAAGTAAAAACAGCAGAAGATGCACAAAAAGGAATGGATAACCAAAAATATTATGCAACATTGGTCATTCCGAAAGATTTCAGTGCTAAACAGGCATCATTAAGGACACCAGCACCTTCTTCACCTGAAGTTCAAATATATATCAATCAGGGAATGAATACAGCAGCTTCAACAATGGCAGGACAGATATTGAATGGGATAGTTGACAATCTAAACAACAATGTCCGTAAACAACTGCTTGATGGTTTTGAAAAACAAGGAGCAACTTTAACAACAAAACAAGCTGCAAGCTTAGCAACTCCTATTACAAAAACCGTTACGAATGTGAATGAAATTGGTTCTAATAGTGCAAACGGCAACTCTCCTGTCTCCTTATTCCAACCACTATGGATGGGAAGCTTAGCGAGTGCAGCTATTATCTTTATTGCTGTTAGCAAACTATCAATTACTAATCGAAAAGAGAACTTTGCTGCAAAATCTGCACAAATTTTAATGGGAGCAATTGTTGCTCTTTTCATTGGATTTGGATTAACGTGGTTGGCAGATGGATTGGTAGGATTCAATATTCCACAATTTACGGATACAGCTTTATTTCTAACGATTACTGCCTTTAGCTTTTTCCTAATGATATTAGCTGTGCTTTCATTATTAGGTTTTAAAGGTATACCTATCTTTGTTTTAATGCTTTTCTTTGGTGCACCATTGCTTGCAGTCGCTCCAGAAATGCTGTCTCCATTTTACCGAGATTGGATTTACTCTTGGTTGCCGATGCGATTCATGGTGGAAGGTCTTCGAGAATTATTCTTCTTTGGGGAAGGATTAACCTGGAACGCTCCTGTTTCTGTTCTTGTTTGGATTGGAGTAGTAAGCATCATGGTCATACTGGGTACTGCTTTAAAACGTAATAGAGCGAAGGAAGTAGCACCCGATTCTTGAAACAAGTAAAAAGTAATTACATGGAGATAACATTGAACTATTTGTTGCCATGTTTACCAAAAGAGTCGTTTCTTTTATAAGAAAACGACTCTTTTTACTAAGTATGCGAAAAAATGTATTTAAACAAACATCTCCATCAAATCGAAATGAGAGATAATTTTAAAACAGAAAAATAAAAACCACTCAGAGTGGTTTTTTAATCGTGCATTGCTCCTGCCTCTCGGGAAGTCATTGCACCTTGTCCTTCGCTTACATCTTTTTGAATTTGTTGTTTTACTTTTTGTGCATCCGTTCCGGCAAATTCTGGTTTCATAATAGAACCCAAATTCTCTTTTGCTTGTTGATTCTGTTGCATACAAATCCTCCTCAATTTCTTGTTTAACAATCTTATTATTTACAAAAAAACACTCGGTATATCCCGAGGATTTGAGCGAATTTGACTTAAAGCAAGGGGGCATTAGTACAATAACTAAAGCGCAATTTTTTAAGTCCTTTTTAATTATTTAAAATAGTTCATGATCCATTCTCCAACTAACCCGCCAAGGTAGACTCCGACGATACCTAACACTCCTGCTAAAACAGGGGCTAAAAAACAGCTTCTTTAAATATAGTTAAACTTGCTCAATTTTATTTTTCATTGAGCAAGTTTTTTTGAATTATAGGCATTGAACTGTTGGTAAGCTTATCGTAAAATATAAATAGGATCATTTGTTCGTATGGAAGGGGGTGAAAATAGTGAGTTTGGTATTTAATCGTAAGATTGAAATGTTTTTTAAAAAAGAAGATGAACATTCATTGGACGGACAAAGCAAAATCTGCAATTGGTTGTATAATCAACTCGTACAAGCTGCGAGAGACGATTATGAAAAAGGGTCCCCTTTAGAGCTATTAAAAGGTAGAAATTTACGTGATTATGCAACTAATATGAAAGAAAGTCATCCGTTCCTTCGGACGGTTCATTCGTCTCCGTTAAAGAATACGGCTTTACGTTTAAAAGACGCATATGACCGTTTTTTTACGAAACAAAATGCTTATCCTAAGTTTCGAAGTTGGAAAGAAAAATGGTTCTCTCTTTATTTTGACGAACCAAACAAAGGATTTAAGTTATTAGATTCAAAGACGATTCAAATTTCATTTGGCAAAAATGATAAAGGTCAACAAATCAGAATATCCGGTTCTTTAAAAGAATCCTTTTCTCTTAGAGAATGCGAAGAGATTAAAACTTTTCGCGTATGCAAGCAGCAAGGAAATCGATTCTACGGCATTTTCACGATTGAACGATATGCAAATGGAGAAAAAGCGTTCATTCTAGCTAAAAAACAAGAAGAGAAAGAATGCAAACAACAAGAAAAAGAAGAACGCGAGCGTTTAAAAGCGTTGGGATTAGAAATTCCTAAGCCTAAAAAGCAGAAAAAGAAAAAAGCTAAAACAGAATATCCTGCGTTCCCGGAGGGAACAAGATGGGTAAGTTTAGATCCCAATCATAAAAACTTCTTTGTAGCTGTAGATTATCAAGGTATTTCTTACGAAATGAACAAATTATATCAAACAAAGTATTGGGATAGAAAAATCGATGAAATCAAAAGCAAAAGAGATGTATGTAATCGAAAATCGAGGAAAGGCATAACGACACACGGAAATTCATATTGGGAGCCAAGCATACGATGGAATCGCTATAATCGAGCTTTGAATAAAGCCTATCATACACGACGAGAACAGATTAAAGTCGCGTTATATAGTATGTCTCATTGGTTGTTTGATCAATATGATGTGGTTCTCATTGGCGATTATACGCCAACCAATGATACAGCCTCCTTAGATAATATGAAACGAAGTATGTTGAATCAAGACCACATTGGCGAGCTTCGTAAAATCTTAAAATGGGTCGCTGCTAAACGTGGGAAACAATGTGTAATCGTGGATGAAAAAAACACAACCAAAGAATGTTGTGTTTGCGGTCATAAAGAAAAGAAAGAACCGGACGTTCGTTCTTTTACGTGTGTAATTTGCGAACATACTATCGTTCGCGATGTAAATAGCGCCATTAATATCGCTAAAAAAACATCTATATTGTCTGGCTCAGACTGGGTGGCAGAGTGGATTCTCGATACAACCACCTATGCGGTAAGGTATGATTTGTTTACAATAAGTCACAAGAAACCGATTGTACGCATTAGAAATAATGGTACAAAGAAATTAAATCCTGCGGCTTGACCAAAGGAGCAAAACGTTTATCGGAAATCTACTTATGAGTAATTTATAAGGAAGATTAGGTAAGTTTTGTAGAGCGGGAGCTGGAATCGGAAGTTTTAAACATTTAAATAGAATACCGACTGCTAAACCAGCTACAATACTTAAAATAATTTCTTTCATAAAGCACCACCTTTAAGATATGTGACATCTTAATAGTGGCCCAATTTTGCCATTCTTATTAATTGTCATTTATTTTGTGTTCCCTCTTTTTAAATTTGACTCATTAGTGCATTAAAAAAAGCCTCCTGAAATGGAAGCTCAATCTTGAAGGGCGGCCCCTGCTAGTTTAACGAGAAAAGGCTGTCTTAACGATAACAGCCGGATTTTTATGTATCACATTCATTCGATTACTATCCTTCTAGGAAAACAATCATTTATTGCAATGTTGCAGTCAAAGGGTTATGTTGTTTAATCTCTTGTATGGATAGATTTAAACTATAGTTCGCATGATTGAGAAGTTTATTAAGAAAAAGATTCAATTGTTCTTGCGATTGAACTTTTATTTTTAAATGATAACATCCTTCTCCGGATATTCGGTGAGCTTCAATTACCTCATTTTGATCATTAATAAAACGAATAAATGAATCATGGTTGGCTGTTTTCATGTGAGTAATGACAAATGCTGTAAAGGTCAGCCCTAATTTCATTTCATCGATGATTAGAGAGTAGGCTTTAATTACACCATTTTCCTCAAGTTTTTTAATACGATTCCCAACTGCTTGTCCAGTCATATGAATTTGTTCACCTAAGTCTTTCCATTGAATACGTGAATTTTCAGTTAATACCCTAAGGATTTGAAAATCAATGTTATCAAGTTCCATATAAAATTCCTTTCACCATGAAATGATTTCATATAAAAGTGTTTCATCAAAGTATCGATAAAAATTAAGATATTATTTATGATTTTATTGTAATCTATTTTTGGGATGAGGTGGAAAAAAATGAGTACAGTGTTGATTTTAGTTGATATTCAAAATGACTATTTTCCAAATGGAAAGATGGAATTAAGCAATCCTGTAAAAGCAGCCGCTAATGCTGCTAAAGTTCTTGAATGGTTTAGACAGAATAACAAAGATCATATTTTTCATGTTCAGCATATCGCAAGTGATCCAGGGTTAGGTTTCTTTCTACCGGATACGGAGGGAGTTAAACTAAATGAGGCTGTTCTACCATTAGAACACGAAAGCATTATCAAAAAACATTTTCCTAACAGCTTTTTAAAGACTGAATTAGAAAACAAATTAAGAGAAATTGGAGCGACCAAGCTAGTGATTGTAGGTATGATGACGCATATGTGTATTGATGCCACAGTTAGAGCTGCAGTCGATTTAGGCTTTGAAACCACACTTATCGAAGATGCATGTGCGACAAGAGAATTATCTTATCAAGATAAGGTCATCCCAGCTGAGCAGGTTCATTATGCGTTTGTCAGTGCACTTAATGGAATGTATGCAAATGTTGTTTCGACAGAGGATTTCTTGAAGACACAAAGCTAACGCAGTCTTGAAAAACAACTGATTAAATAGAAATAGGGGAGATTGTTTAAAAAACAGTCTCCTTTCTTGTTGATGTTTAAATTCATAAACATACTATCCTTATTTAGTATAGTGTAGTGCTTTAATTTAAAATATTAAAATTATGTATGAAGAAAAACCCTAACTTTCCATAAGAAAGCAGGGATTTTTGGCGTTTTAATAGACTTAGGGATTTGAACAACTAAGTGGACCTTATTAAAGAAAAGCCCCCGATCGTTGAATAAGCAGATACGCTTTTATGGCATATTCTCTTTGAACTATGCGATTATTTTGTTACTAATAACCTTAATTAAGAAGGTTATACTACTCCTTTGTGTACATAAAAATTCATCAAAATATAGCCTGTAATTTTCTAAATTTCGCTTGTATAGTTACGGTATTATATTTTTTAAGGGAGTGTTTTATTTGTTTTTTAAGCTTACAAAAGAGCAACAACAATTAATGATTTCTGACATTCAATATTTCTTTTCACAAGAAAGAGATGAAGAAATAACTGAATTTGCTGCAGAAAGAGTATTAGACTTCGTTAAGGAGTCCCTTGCTCCTCATTTCTATAACGCTGCTGTGCTAGATGCTAAACAAGTAGTTGAACAGCAAATTTCTTCACTTGAAGATGAACTATTAACGCTTGAACGTCCAATAAAAAGATAAATAACTTTTTCAAGAGTGAATTTGATCATAGTTCACTCTTTTTATTTTGTGGAATCATTTAATCAAACTGAACCTTCTTCAACCTGCTCCGTTTATCTTTTAAACTATTTCTTGAAGAGGCAGCTGTACAAGGAAGTCGTCTTATACAGCTTTTAGTTTTCCATAAAAAAAGCTTTTCTCTCTGTAGTAATCCATTGCTGTAAATCGTCCTGACTGCGTTGGACGAGTCGATTGACTAATACATCATGCCATACATAATCCTCTAATAAATAAATATGAATCGGATCATCTGTATAAAAGGCCATACAGCGCTCTTTAAAGGAAGGCCCATAAATCATTTCTTTCGCATCTATTGAAAGAATAAACCAGTGCTCACTAGAAGTGGCTTCCGTAAAAGGGGTGATGCGATGAACGTCTACATGTTTGACTGGATTTTCAACATGCAGGGTGATGCCTTGCACGGTAACTCGAGCAGCCGCCTCTTTCAAATCCTCCTTCAACACATCGTACATATCGTCCCACATTGAAATAACAACGCGTTTTTCTGCTTTTTTGAGCAATACCTGACAGTAGCTAATAATTGTTTCACGATCCTTTAATGTCATGACACGATTGTCGGGCTTTTTGTCTGTTAGTTCGAGCTGCTTCAATGAATCGCTTACAATTTCATAATTAGATTGCCAGTCTGATTGAGCCTTCTTTAAAAAGATCTCAACAGGCAGCGGTGAATATTGCGTATTATTATTTATTTCCTCCTTCAAGACAATTCCCTTTTCAACAAGATTGCCTAAGACGTCATACACTCGTGCACGTGGAATGCCCGAATCTTTGCTAACTTGATAGGCGGTAACCGTTCCTTGTTTAACAAGAGAAACATAGGATTTAGCTTCATATTCGTTAAAGCCTAGTTTTTTTAGCTGCTGTACTATGTTTTCCACTTCTTTTCCTCCAATAGTTATTTATCTTTATCATATCAAAATATAGCTATTTACAATAATAAATATCTTAGTTACTATTAGGGTAGTAACTAAGAAGAGGACTGAGTTAGATGCTATTTGAATTGGATCCATCGTTATTAATAATTTTGCTTGTCTTTGGTTTTTTAGCCGCATTTATTGATTCAGTTGTCGGCGGGGGCGGGCTAATTGCCTTACCTGCATTGTTATTTACCGGTTTGACACCAGCGGGCGCTGTAGCAACGAATAAATTAGCAGGGACAATAGGTTCCTTAACAAGTACCATTATGTTTTATCGTTCAGGGAAGCTTGATTTAAAATCGGTTTATAAGTTCTTTCCGCTTGTTTTTATTGGTTCGATGATTGGAGCTTGGACGGTTCATTTGATGAACCCTGAAGTACTAAAGCCATTGATGCTTGTCATGCTTGCAGCTGTTGCAATTTATACGATTTTCAAGAAAGATTGGGGCAATAATTCTACCTATAAAAAATTATCCATTCGCGACTTTATTATTTTTATGATTTTGCTCGCCGCTATCGGTTTCTACGATGGATTTCTAGGTCCTGGAACAGGTTCATTTTTAATCTTTGCTTTTTTAATGATGGGCTTTGATTTTTTAAAGGCGGCAGGGAATGCGAAGTTTTTAAACTTTGGCAGTAATATTGCGGCCTTGTTAATGTTTATGTATTTAGGACAAATTAATTATGCCTATGGTTTAGTGATGGGGCTTGCGCAAATTGCTGGAGCGATCTGCGGTTCAAAATTTGCGATTAAACGAGGAAGCGGCTATGTACGTGCACTGTTTATCGTAGTAACTTTTTTATTGTTAGCCAAAAATGTTTATGATTATCTTAAATGAGGGATATGTTATAGGATGATCCAAAAATTGTTGTGTGATCGACAACGTTATTTAACGAACCTAAGAAGGCTGTCCCAAAAGTCATGAAAAATGGCTTTTGGGGCAGCTTTCCTTTTTTGCGGAGGTATGAAGGCCGAAAGAGAGAAATCCAGCTAGTAAAAAGTCCTTCATCAGGGTTATGAAGGCCGAAAGAGAGAAATCCAGCTAGTAAAAAGTCCTTCATCAGGGTTATGAAGGCCGAAAGAGAGAAATCCAGCTAGTAAAAAGTCCTTCATCAGGGTTATGAAGGCCGAAAGAGAGAAATCCAGCTAGTAAAAAGTCCTTCATCAGAGTAATGAAGACCCAAAAAGAGAGAGTCAGCCAGGGAAATGTCCTTCAACGGAGTCGTGAAGGCCCAAAAAGAGAAATTCAGCCAGAGAAAAGTCCTTCATCAGAGTAATGAAGGCCCAAAAAGAGAAATTCAGTCAGTAAAAAGTCCTTCATCGGAGCAATGAAGGACCAAAACGAGAAATCTATAATTAGCATACAATCATGCTAAATCCCTTTACTTTTTCTTCAACTGATACAACTCACCAGTCGTTTTTCCTTTGTAAGTCGTTTTGATTAGTCCGACGTTTTTAGCGTAATACATTTTCACGCCTTCTTCAGCCGTTACTTCGACTACTTGTTTGAACGTACCAGCATGCGTTTTAACCGTTTTATTCACGGCCGTAATTTTATACGTATTTAGTACGTCGCCTTCATAGATAATTTTCCAAGAGTAACCTACTTTGACCGGATATTTAATGAGCGCGTTATGAGTGTGTGGATCATCGGGATGAACGGTATATAGTCCATCTTTTGTTTCCCTTAAATACCATTGATACGTTGTTTTATCAGGCATTGTCGTTGTCCAGAGAAACCAGCCTTTTCCGAAGTATTCGTGAGTATATTTCTTGCCGTTGCTTTTGTCGGTATACAATCCGTCCTCATACTTATACACATAAATTTTGTTTGAATCTTGTTGATAACTAGCTTGCGTGGAGGTGAATTTTAAATATTTAGTCGCTACAAACGCTTTTTTCTTATTGTAACGAATTTCAGACCAGCCGCTTTTCGTCTTGGCATAAACGGTCACTTTGGCTCCTTTTTTCAGGGAACCGACCTTTTTGGATGAGGTTGATGGTTTTTCCCGAACATTTAATGTACCAGATTTAATATTAACTGTTGCAGTCAGTGTTTGTGCCGCTTCTGCTTGTTTGGATAGTGGGATATACACTGTAAAGATGAGAGCGAATGCGATAAGCCATTTTACTAGTTTGTTTGTCTTCATTACTACCTCCTTATAGATCATTGAATTTATTTTACATAATTTACTATTATATGAGAATCCTCCTTTTGTTATGACTAAAAAATTGAATTCATACATGTTTATATAGTTTTTGAATAACTATGTAACAACATAGTCAATTAGGAGGGGAAGTATGTCACGGTTACAAGAGTTCAAGGAGTTGTTTCAACAAATGAAACAAGCATGGGAACGGAATGAGCAGGCCGCTCTCGTGATGCTGATTAGTGCGAACGGTTCTGCTTATAGACTTCCGGGGGCGAAAATGATGATGACAAGAGCTGGAGAGATGTTTGGCACCATCAGCGGGGGCTGTTTGGAAAGTGATTTATACGGATGGGCTGAACAGGCGATGGACCGGAAGACCCCACATGTGCAAACGTATAATTTAAGCGAGCAGGACATTTGGGGATTAGGAATCGGTTGCAAAGGAGTGCTGAATATACTCATATTGCCGATTGAACGTGAGGATGAATTTTGGCTGAAAACAAATGAAGTGCTCGAAAGAAATCAAGCTTTCTCACTTGTGTTGGAGATTCCGACTGGAAGACGGTTAATCGTTCAAGAAGATGGAAAGAAGCTAGGGGATACGGCAAGTGTGCCAAATGAAGTAGTTGAACGGGCGAGAAGCGTCATGGAGAAGCAAACGCGTGCTGAAGTATTTGTGTATAAAGGCCATCCATATTGGATTGATGCTGTAAAACCTAGTGAATCGCTCATCGTCGCGGGTGCTGGACGAGATTCGATTCCGGTTGTGGAGCTTGCGACTAAAGCAGGCTTTACGGTGACGGTATTAGACCCGCGTGAAGAGTTGAATAATCCTCGCTTTTTTCCTAGTGCTGCACATCATATCGTTAAACATTCTACAGCACTCTCCTCCAATGAAATGATGGATTGTTGGTGGGTCATTATGAATCATCATCAGCGGCACGATGAAGATGCCTTACAGCTTGCGCTTAACAGTCATCCGCGCTTTGTCGGTGTGCTTGGACCGGTGTCTCGAACGGAAGAGATGCTTTCCAACATTGGGCGGAATTTTTCTAGTGGTCCGATTCGTTCCCCATTAGGCTTAGACTTAGGAGCGGAAACGATGGAGGAAGTGGCTGTTAGTATTGTTTCTGAATTAATGGCTGTAAGAAGCGGGCGAAATCCAATGCCGCTCCACGGAAAGGCGAAAATTCATGAGTAAGATTGGAGCTGTTATCCTCGCTGCTGGTATGTCCAAACGAATGGGCAAGCCTAAACTTTTATTGCCATTGCACGGTACACCTCTTTTTCATTATGTGCTTAAAGCGTCTATTTATCATTCCCTAGATCCAATTGTTTTAATTGCAGGCCCATATATAGAGGAAATGCGTAAGCTGCCTCACGAACTCCGTCAAATTGAAGTCTTATACAATCCAAACTACGCAACGGGAATGGCTTCTTCTTTAAAACTAGGGATGGAAGCGATGAAAGGCCGCGTCGATGCGGCGATTATTTTTTTAGCGGATCAGCCTTTTGTTCCGGCTGAGGTTGTTCAAACGTTAATCAAACAATATAAGAAAACGAGAAAAGAGGGAATTCGGATTGTACGCTCTGCTTATGAAGGGGTAGTAGGCCATCCAATTTTGTTTGATGCCGAATTATTCTCAGCATTCGATTCCATAGATGGTGATCAGGGGGGAAAACCAATTATTCAAGCACATCAGGATCGAATGAAAATCGTTTCTTTCGATTACTCTATGTGGGGGAGAGATATAGATACTCCTGAAGACTTAATGCAAATGGAAGTGTATTTGAAACAAAAGAAGTAAACGGGCAAGCAGTTTCCAAATATTAAAGGCTATTCAATTCATCATATCTTGAAATAATAAGGAAAAACATAGGAGAAGTGAAATGAGCAGCCAGAAAAATTACTTACTGTTATTGATTGTTTTCATGTTAACTTTCGCGTGTACTCCCTCCGTTTATGCGATGAAATGGGAGGACGAAGATACTCCAATTAGCTTCAAAATTGAAATGCTGCCTTGGAAAGAAGTGAATAAACTAATCCCTAATAAAGAAAAATTCACCATTATTGATGTTGAAACTGGACAAAGATTTAATGTTCAACGAAGAGCAGGGAGCCAGCATGCTGATGTACAGCCATTAACGAGGAAAGATACTCGGATTATGAAGGAGATTTATCATAATCAATGGAGTTGGAAAAGAAGAGCGATTGTGATTGTCATAAAAGATCAAGTGATTGCGGCTTCGATGCACGGCATGCCGCATGGTGCTGGTGCGCTTGATAATGGCTTTTCCGGCCACTTTTGTGTTCATTTCTCAGGAAGTATCACACATCGTTTAAGAAATGAAGACCTTGCTCATAAATTAATGATTTTGAAAGCGGCCGGTAAGCTGGATGACTATGCAGCGACGGTTAGTCCTTCCGAATTAATTGATATGTTTGCTATGGCCGTCAATCAAGGAGATTCCACAATATTAGCACAGACGGTATCAAATGCGCACCGTATGAAATATTTGAATAGTATTGTTAAAGATATTACATACTTGAACCTTTCGAAGGAACGTCGTGAAGGTGAAGATGAGTTATTGCTCATTGATATACCAGCTCAGGTGGCTATTTATACGGAGAAGAAGGGCAACGTAAAAGATACGATTCACTTTATTATTCGAAGAGAAGGCGTAACAGATCGCTGGTTTATTGACCAAGATGCTCTTTATCAGCAATTAGCTTCGATATTGGGTTAAACTCCTAAAATTAAAAGACATGATGAGTCGATTATCGGAAATAATAAAAAATGCAACATATTAAAGAAAGAGGGGTTACGGATGGGACAAAATCGTCAGTTTAAACCAGGGCAAAAAGCGCCTAATAATGGATTTTATGTCGAGATTGGTGAAACAGGAAGCACAGTGAATAACCCAAAACAAATTAAATTAGAGGCTGGGGATCATTTTCCTGAAAACTCTAATCATAATCGAGTGTGGACATATAAACGTAAGCCGTGAGTAGAGAATAGGGTGTGAAATCATGAATGATTTCGTGCCCTGTTTTTATGTGAAAATCGATAAATGAAGAAAAGTCGTGGATAAACAGCCAATTTTCGTTGATAAATGGAAAAAGTCGTCGATAAATAAGGAAAAGTTGTCGATAATAATAATTCCAAACTTTACATAATCCATAAAGCGAGTATAATAAAAATATAAAGGTCAAAGATGGTCAAATTCTTATTTGGGAGGGATTAGAATGGATCTAAATAAGATGACGGAAAGAACACAGCAAGCGTTAATACAAGGTCAGGAGTTAGCGAAAAAGCGCCGTAATCCTGAATTAACAGAGTTGCATGTACTGCACGCTTTAGCTGAGCAAGATGAAAGCATGCTGCTGCGCATATTATCGGAGTCCAATGAGCCTTTTTCTACATTTGAGTCAGCGTTAGCGAAGGAATTGAATGGACTTCCTGAAGTGGGCGGGACTGTGAGTCAAGTCTATATGTCGGCCTCTCTTCAGCAAATCTTAACAGCAGCCGAGCAAGAAATGGCTGCATGGGAAGATGAATATCTTTCGGTTGAGCATTTATTGTTAGCGATGTTGAAAGAAAATAAACCAAATGTGAAGCGGTTGTTTAACGCCTTTCAAATAGATTATCGTCAAGCAAAGGAAATCATTCAAGGAATAAGGGGGAACCAGCGCGTGACAAGTCAAAATCCTGAGAGCACATATGAAGTATTAAAGAAATACGGCCGCGATCTCGTTGCGGAAGTACGAAATGGCAAAATGGATCCTGTTATTGGTCGTGACGCTGAGATTCGGAATGTGATTCGTATTTTGTCTCGAAAAACGAAAAACAACCCTGTGTTAATTGGAGAACCGGGTGTTGGGAAAACAGCCATTGTTGAAGGGCTTGCCCAACGAATTGTGCGTAAAGATGTTCCAGAAGGGTTAAAAGACAAAATTGTGTTTGCTCTTGATATGAGTGCGCTTGTAGCAGGTGCAAAATTCCGCGGTGAGTTTGAAGAGCGCTTAAAAGCCGTATTAAATGAAGTGAAAAAAAGTGAAGGAAATATTCTATTATTTATTGATGAACTGCATACGATTGTTGGGGCAGGACGTACGGATGGGGCTCTTGACGCAGGAAATATGTTAAAGCCTATGCTTGCGCGCGGAGAGCTGCATTGTATTGGCGCTACAACATTAGATGAGTACCGTCAATATATTGAGAAAGACCCAGCGCTTGAACGACGTTTTCAACAAGTGCTTGTGCCTGAGCCAGATGTAGAAGATACGATTTCTATTTTACGAGGATTGAAGGAACGCTTTGAAGTCCATCATGGTGTGCGCATTCATGACCGAGCGCTTGTAGCTGCTTCTGTTCTGTCTAACCGTTATATTACCGAGCGTTTTTTACCAGACAAAGCAATTGACTTAGTCGATGAAGCTTGTGCGATGATTCGAATGGAAATTGACTCTATGCCATCAGAGCTTGATGAAATTACACGAAAAGTGATGCAGTTAGAAATTGAAGAAGCTGCGTTAAAAAATGAGTCAGATGAGCAAAGCCAGGCACGTCTTGAAGCGCTGCAAAAAGAGTTATCTGAACTGCAAGATAAAGCGAATAGTATGAAAGCGAAATGGCAAATGGAAAAAGCTTCGCTGCAGCAAGTACAAGATATGCGCGAACAGTTGGAGAAGCTCCGCCGTGAATTAGAGCAAGCGGAAAATGACTATGACTTAAATCGTGCTGCGGAATTACGTCATGGCAAAATTCCTGAGCTCGAGAAGGAACTGGCCAAGCTTGAAGATGATGTTGTAAAAGAAAAACAGGAGTCAAGGCTTCTTCGTGAAGAAGTAACAGAGGAAGAGATTGCGAGCATCGTTGCTCGTTGGACAGGTATCCCAGTCAGCAAGCTTGTCGAAGGAGAACGCGAGAAATTACTGCGCTTATCACAAATTCTTCATGAGCGCGTTGTCGGACAAGAAGAAGCAGTCGACCTAGTATCGGATGCAGTATTACGAGCTAGAGCAGGCATTAAAGATCCAAACCGACCAATTGGTTCGTTCATTTTCCTTGGGCCAACAGGGGTAGGGAAAACCGAGCTTGTAAAAGCATTAGCAGAAACATTATTTGATAGTGAAGAGCATATGATTCGCATTGATATGTCGGAGTATATGGAAAAACATGCGGTTTCCCGCTTAATTGGAGCACCTCCAGGATATGTCGGTTTTGAGGAAGGCGGACAATTAACAGAAGCGATTCGCCGAAACCCGTATTCCGTTGTTCTATTAGATGAAATTGAAAAAGCTCATCCTGAAGTGTTTAATATTTTACTGCAAATGTTGGATGATGGTCGCATCACTGATTCACAAGGGCGAACAATTAACTGTAAAAATACCGTCATTATTATGACATCGAATATCGGCTCTCATTTCCTATTGCAATCAGCGGCAGCAGATGGAGGATTAGAAGAGGAGATTAAAGACCAAGTATTTGCGGAACTGCGCGGTCATTTCCGTCCGGAATTTTTAAACCGAGTTGATGATATTGTTCTCTTTAAACCGTTAACAAAAGCAGACCTTGTGAAAATTGTAGAGAAAATGATGAAGCAATTACAAAGCCGATTAGCGGAGCAAGGCTTTACTCTACAATTAACAGAGGCTGCGAAAGAGCAGCTTGCTGAACAAGGCTATGATCCAGTATACGGAGCAAGACCATTAAAACGATTTATTCAAAAACATATCGAAACGAAAATTGCTCGTGAAATTATTGCGGGTACGCTAGCTGGTCAATCAACGATTACGATTGATTTCGTTGATCAACAATTTACGTTACGGTCCTAACTATACAAAAAAGGTATCCGAATATAACATGGATACCTTTTTGTGCTCTTAATGATGACTCTTTTCCACAGGGTCGTTTGGAAGGATGCTTGCTACGATGATAACAAGAACTGTAACAATTACGCTTAAAATCGTTGCAACAGTAAAATCGTACGCAACTCCTGACATAGAAGAAACTACATATGTAGTCATATGAATTAACAAAAATGACCAAAAGAATGTCCACGTATAACTCATTGAATTTCACCTCACTCTAGTACAATCATTTTCATCTTATCATAATTAATATACAGTTAAAACGAGTTTTTTATAAGACTGTTAAAAAGTTGCGTGTATGGAGGGAGATGGGGGATAAAAATCGAATGTATTCTAATATAAATTTTATGTAAATAGGCACTCCCCCTTACATTTCTTATATGTTCACATACATTAATAGAAGTAATTTTCCTGCAAAGGAGTAGACAAAATGGAACAGCGAACTTTTCAAATTGATGACCAATGGTGCATGATTCATTACGCTGAGCAGCCGAGTGGTTTTGCTGTACTTATAATCGGTGACCGTGGTCATTTTGTTGAACAAGGAAGCAGCTTTTGGCTCCAGCACCCCGGGAGGTTACGTATTTTAGAACATTTGAAAGGCTACGGATATACGTTATTTTCATCGAATTTTTACGGAGCTAATTGGGGAAGTGTAAAGTCGGTTGAACTTGCAACGAAGCTGTATGATAAGTTTATGAAAAGTGAGATTGCCAACGATAAAATACACATATTAGCCGAAGGGACAGGAGCGCTTGTTGCTTTTGAATTAATGAAAAAACTTGGTTCAAAAATTCGTTCGGTTGTCTTGAAGAACCCGTGTTTATCATTAAAATGGCAGCTGGAAAAAGAGAAAGAAAACAAATTGTTTTATAAGAAAGTATTATATGAAGTGGCAGAAGCGTTTGAAATTGATTATACAGAGAGTGAGTCCTTTATAAGCAATTCAGAAGCGATGCCGAATTTAACGGACACACCTGTACAGATTATTCATGTGTTAAATAGTTTTCAAAAAGGTCAAGCTGCTCTTTATCGTCGATTGCAGCGATATAATAAAAATGTGCGGCTGGCCTATTTGCTTCCGGAGAAACGCTATAAAATTCCGTATATTATAAATAAGTTTTATAAAGAACATGAAACATATTTATAATGTAAAAATATTCTCTCTGTTTGCCGCATACGATATAGGATACATGGGGGCTGACGGGGAGGAGTTGAAATATGCAAACATCCGTTGTGATTGGGGCTTATCAGTTTGTTGGGTTTCATCTTGCCAAGTACTTGCTTGATCAAGGAGAGGAAGTACTTGGTGTAGATTGGGAAGACGTATCCGGAGAAAGTATAGAAGACAAGGAAATGGAAATAGGGAGAAATAGTAACTTCTTATATATACCGATACATAAGCTAAAGCATTTATCACTGGAAAAGCAAAAGACGATTTATGTGTCTTGTTATGATTTAAGTAAAAGCAAACGAGACAATCAAGCTGAAATTATTGAGGTGATTGCGGCTTTTTTGAAAGACTTACACCTGAATAAGGAGTCACACATCCACATCATTATGCTTATGCCAATTGAAGAGGAGCGTTCGATGTATCAAGCTCTTTTGCAGAAAGCGGAGGAAATGTGTGCAGTCAAAGTAGTGTTTTTACCGACTGTTTATGGACCTTGGCAGCCAGAAACAATGAGTTTTGAAGCAGCGATTCGCAAGAAAGCTCCGTCAGAAGTAAAGAAGGCGATTGAAGCGGAGAATCGATTGGATGCTCTGTTTGTTGCCGATCTTCCAGAAGTGTTAGTCGAACTCGCAGCTCGAGATGAAAAGAACATTCAAATGCAAAGTGAAGCAAGCAATCAGTGGCTGGAGTGTGCTCAATTAGTATTAGAAGACGAATATACGGGCATATATAAGGAATGCTTAAGGAAGCAGCGAGGAATGATTTATACCATACAAAACAAAACAGCCCCAGCTGATGGAATAGCTATGCAGCAAAAGCATTTTCGCCGCTGGCAGCTGTTGAAAAAATGGCGAGAGCTTGAATAACTCTTTTCTTTCAAATATAGAACGGCTAAAATGAATAATGAAAGAAAAGTGTCAAATGAGTAGGAGGAATTGAGATGAGTGAGGATAAAACGCTTGAATTTATGGCCATTGCGATGAAGTACTTCCCAGAAGCGAAAGCGCAGTTAGAGGCAAACGGCATGCCTTTTTCAATGGAAATGGCGGCCCCGTTTATGGATTTATTTAAAAAAGTCATGCAAGAAGCATATGAGCTAGGGAAAAGCGACGCTCAGCAGTAAGAAAATGAAGAGCTGTTCTAAAAGGGACAGCTTTTTTTTAGATACATATCATATGCTCAAGATGGTTTTTATAGTAATCTTTAGATACCTTTTGCTTTTATTGTTGCATATCGGGCATTTTTTATATAAAATTAGTACCAGGTAATAATATTTGATATTAATTTTTTGAGAATTAATAAGGGGTTGGCATAATGAATGCTGGAATTATAGGAATTGGTCGTTATTTACCTGAAAAAATAGTAACGAACAGTGATTTGGAAAAAGTAATGGATACTTCTGATGAGTGGATTCGAACACGAACAGGAATTGAAGCAAGAAGAATAGCAAGTGATGATGTAAACACGTCGGACATGGCATATAAAGCAGCTGCACAAGCAATTGAAAGCGCTGGCATTACTGCAGAAGATATTGATTTAATTCTCGTTTCAACGGTAACACCGGATCAATCTTTCCCATCCGTTGCCTGCACGATTCAAGAGCAGTTAGGTGCAAAAAAAGCAGCTGCGATGGATCTAAGCGCGGCTTGTGCTGGGTTTATGTATGGGGTAGTAACGGGAGAACAGTTTATTAAAAATGGTGTGTATAAAAACGTCCTTATTGTTGGTGTTGAAAAGTTATCTAAAATTACCAATTGGGAAGATCGAAATACAGCTGTTTTATTTGGCGATGGAGCCGGAGCTGTTGTTTTGGGTCCTGTATCAGAAGGTAGAGGGATTTTATCCTTTGAGCTAGGTGCTGATGGTTCAGGTGGCAAGTACTTATTACAAGAAGGCGACTTTATTGCGATGAATGGTCGCGAAGTGTTTAAGTTTGCGGTTCGTCAAATGGGAGAGTCCAGCTTAAATGTACTAACAAAGGCTGGTTTAACTCGCGAAGATGTTGATTTACTAATCCCGCATCAAGCGAATATTCGCATTATGGAGTCCGCTCGTGAACGACTAAATCTACCTGTAGAAAAGATGACGAAAACAATTCATAAGTATGGAAATACTTCGGCTTCATCTATTCCAATTGCGCTTGCAGAGGAGTTAGAAGCGGGGCGAATTAAAGATGATGATGTATTAGTCATGGTCGGATTTGGCGGCGGCTTAACATGGGGAGCCATTGCCTTAAGATGGGGTAAATAAAACAAATAACATGACATGATCGTGAGGCTTGAAAGGAGTTAAGTGTTAGTATGACAAATCGTCGAGTAGTTGTGACTGGAATTGGTTCTTTATCTTCATTAGGAAATGATGCACATACAGCATGGGAAAATATTAAAGCAGGTAAGTCGGGTGTAGGCCCGTTAACTCGCTTAAATGCGGATGAATATCCGGTAAAAGTTGCTGCAGAAATTAAAGATTTTGATATTGAGACATACGTAGATCGAAAAGAAGCACGAAAAATGGATCGCTTCACACATTATGCAGTTGCTGCTGCATCTATGGCTGTTGAGGATTCAAAGCTTGATATTAATGAATCAAATGCTGACCGTGTTGGAGTATGGATTGGTTCAGGAATTGGCGGCCTTGAAACGTTAGAAATTCAACATGAAACATTTTTAAAACGAGGCTATAAACGAGTAAGTCCATTCTTTGTACCGATGATGATTCCTGATATGGCTACAGGTCAAGTATCGATTTTATTAGGTGCAAAAGGAGTTAACTCTTGTACGGTAACAGCTTGTGCGACAGGTACGAATTCAATTGGGGATGCGTTTAAAGTAATTCAGCGCGGCGATGCAGATGTCATGATTTCAGGTGGAGCAGAAGCGCCGATTACGAAAATGTCCGTTGCAGGATTCTGTGCGAATACAGCACTTTCAACAAATCCAGATCCAAATACAGCAAGCAGACCGTTTGATATCAATCGCGATGGATTTGTTATTGGTGAAGGCGCAGGAATTGTTGTTTTAGAAGAGCTAGAGCACGCTCTAAAACGCGGTGCAAAAATTTACGCTGAAATTGCTGGATATGGTGCAACAGGTGATGCTTATCATATTACAGCTCCAGCTCCTGGCGGTGAAGGCGGAGCGCGTGCGATGAAGGCTGCGATTGCAGATGCAGGATTACAACCTGCAGATATTCAATATATTAACGCACACGGAACAAGTACGCCATATAATGATAAATATGAAACGATGGCCATTAAAGAAGTGTTCGGTGACCACGCTTATAAACTAGCGGTTAGTTCAACTAAGTCAATGACTGGTCATTTACTAGGCGCGGCAGGTGGAATTGAAGCGATTTTCACGGTTCAAGCCATTCAAGAGGGAATTATCCCGCCAACGATTCATATTGAAACACAAGATCCAGAATGTGATTTAGACTATGTACCAAATGAGGCACGCAAGGCTGATATTCAAGCTGCTATCAGTAACTCATTAGGCTTTGGCGGACATAACGCAACGATTTTATTTAAGAAATATCAATAAGAAAAGCGGAGCCGGCTCGTTCAAATCACGTAGAAAATAGGAAGAGGCCCTAAAGGCGTTCTTTGCCTTTAGGTGACTCTTATCTTTTTCATAGTGATCTAGCCGGTGGAGCTAGACACCAAAACATGTCGCAAATTTTATAATTTCTTATTTTTTAAAGATACATGAGGCTGTCTCGAGGTTGAGACAGCCTTTATTTTGCTTTGTAAATAGATTATCCCGCCAATTCGTTACATAATCCCGCTAATTTCATGAAAAAACCCGCCAATTCACTTACTAGCAGCCGCACGCATAAAATGACATACCTAAATGTGTGAGGTGAAGGATATGGGAATCATTCAAACAGATGAATGGATGGCTTCGAAGTTTGACCGCCCGTTAACGATGATGAACAATCTAGATATCATCGATGTCAAACCGGAACAACTGTATCGTCATTTACAAGCAAATGGAATGTACACACCAAATGAGAAAGCGAGAAAGGTCTATCATCATTTAGTGAAGCAAGACGTCTGGACAAAAGCTAGGCAGTTATTTACTACGTATCATGAGTTGTGGGCCGGTCCTGATGTTCCCGTTTATATTTTTCCACTGCAGGCACCGGGTTTTTTGCAAAAGGCAAAGGAAGCGAAGTCCGGCCTTGCGTTTCAACATGCCGTATTTCTTTTTTTAGATAGTCATATTACTGATCAAGAGCTAGAAGCGGTGTTGATTCATGAATATCATCATGTTTGCCGCTTGCATCGTACTAAGAAAGAAGCGAAGGACTATACGCTGTTAGATGCAATGGTTATGGAGGGGTTAGCAGAAAGAACGGTCGCCAAATATTTAGGAAGTAAATATTTAGCCCATTGGACTGCGTTATATCCTCAGTCCGACTATAAACGATTATGGAATCGGTATATAGAAGGGAAGTTAAACATTAATCGTTCCAATCCTCTGCACGATTCGATTATGCTTGGAAAAAAGGGGTATCCGCAGATGATTGGGTATTGGACTGGATATCAGCTTGTTAAACATGCTTCTCCATTGTCCGTTCGCCAATCGCTCGTTATTTCTGCAGAAGATATTTTAAAGAAACAAGTGCTATAGCCTAGTTTCTTCATCCAGTTTTGGAAAATTCCTTATTACCAATAGGAATAAATTTCATGCATTTTGCCTATACTGATGGACAAACAGAATTTTGTAAGTGAGGGATAGAATATGCTATATCTTCATGATGTATGGGTGAATTGGTTTGAAGGAGAAGAAAATGGCTACAACGTTTGTCATTTTCATGAATGGAGAAAAGACGATGGAATTGAACTGTTAGATCAAGTTCCGCTTTTGAAAGTCTCCTCCTCTATGTTTCATTACATAGAAAATGACTTATCAGATTTACCGAAATCTTTGCTCGATGATGTATATCAAAAAGCATATGCTAGAAAAAATCATGAACGAATTCAATTAGAATACTGCTTTGTTGTGACAGACGGCAACGGAATATTAGCAGTCGATACGATTGGGTATCATATTCCGATTCGTAAAAGTCGCCTGATTCCACGCCAAGAACAAATTGTCTATGAGATGGTTGAAAACCATGAAGCGTCCGACTATACATTTACTGAAAAACCGACATCTGAGAAGGAATATCATATTTTGTCGCCAGCTCCTTCATTTATGAATGGGTTAACGCGAAAAGAGCGTCAATTAAAACAATTATTGTTCATGGCAATGGATCAATTATTTAATGCGAAGAATGTAGCTGAAATTCGTTATTGGTATACGGAGTGGGCTCCAGAAAAGTATGCGATGATTCAAGGATTAAACTTCGATTTGGCATGGCTTCAGCTGTATGAAGAAATTAAAGAAGGATGGTCCGATAAACATTTGCAGCTTTGTGAAAACTTAGTAAAAGGACAGCCGTTCTTCGAGAAGTTATGGGAAATGGAAGTTGGAGACAGTCCATCGATGTTATAAAAAACAGTGCCAGGTCAGTCTGGCGCTGTTTTTTATGCTGAATGGAAAGGATTTTCTATAAAAACTGCTCGTGTAAAGGAGATAGAAACGTAATTCCTAGCCATACTAAGAAAGATTAAAATTCCGTTAGGAGGCAATAGTATGGGAAGAGCAGATACTCCAGCAACATCCAGTAAGAAACGTTCATTACCTCAAACTCCGAAGAACTTAAAAATAGCGCCAGACTGTGTAGACGAAGAGTTTGCTCGGGAGCTTGGTGAACTTCCAAAAATAAGACCTACAAGACCTAAGTGAAACCTTTCCTTAGTATTAAAAAACCCACGAATAATTTTTTCGTGGGTTTTCTGCATGCAACGAGGCTTGTCTTATTTTCTTTTTCGACCAAGTCCCATGCCATTATACATTTTCTTAAGCATTTTATTGGCTTCTCTGTTTGCTTTCTCAGCACCGCGATCCAGAATTTCATCCAGCTCTTCTGAGTCAATTAAGCTGTAGAAACGTTCTTGAATCGGAACAAGTTCAGCAAGAACAACTTGAGCTAAATCGCTTTTGAAGTCGCCGTAGCCTTTGCCTTCGTACATCGCTTCAATTTCATCGTAACTCTTGCCGCTGAAGATAGAGTAAATCGCCATTAAGTTAGAGACACCTGGCTTATTCTCTTTATCATAGCGAACAATTCCTTCAGAATCAGTGACAGCGCTTTTAATATTCTTCTCGATTTGCTTTGGATCGTCTAAGATGGCAATCGTCGACTTTTTATTCGGATCCGATTTACTCATTTTCTTAGTCGGCTCTTGCAGCGACATAATACGCGCTCCTGCTTTTGGTAAGCTGATTTCAGGAATTTTGAAGATGTCATTATATTTTTTATTAAATCGTTCAGCTAAATCACGAGTTAACTCAATATGCTGCTTCTGGTCCTCACCTACAGGAACAAGGTCTGTATTGTACAGAAGAATGTCACCAACCATTAATGGCGGGTAAGTAAGAAGGGCAGCTAAAACGCTTTCTTTTCCTTGTGATTTGTCTTTAAATTGTGTCATTCTTTCTAATTCTCCAATTGTTGAAACGCATTGGAAAATCCATCCTGCTTGTGCGTGAGCAGGAACTTCAGATTGAATGAAAATCGTCGCTTTTTCTGGATCCAAACCGACCGCTAAGTATAGTGCCGCAAGTGTTTTAATGTTTTTTCGTAACTCTAAACGATCTTGGGGAACGGTAATAGCGTGTTGGTCAACAATACAGAAAAAACAGTCGTATTCATTTTGTAATTCTACAAATTGCTTCATTGCTCCGAGATAATTTCCTAGTGTCACAGAGCCAGATGGCTGAATGCCGGAGAAAATCCTTTTCAAGTACTAGTCACTCCTCTAATTAAACGTCAATAATAAATTCTGCTTCTACTTTATTATTGTAGAGATAAATGGCTGATGAATCCAGCTTTTTGCGAAAAAAACGTTTGCTTAATAAGAGAAGGGCTATTCAGTTTCTTAGGATAGGCTTTGTTTAACAATTATTCTCCTCGAATCAGTCCTTTTTTGCCGTTCTCAAAGTGTGTTAAAGGACAAGATCTAGGAGTCTAGGAAGGGGAAAGTCCTTCATCCGCGTTAGGAAGGACAAAGTCCAGGAGTCCAGGAAGGAAAATGTCTTTCATCCGGGTTATGAAGGACAAAGTCCGGAAATCTAGAAAGGGAAAAGTCCTTCATCCGGGTTATGGAGGACAAAGTCCGGAAATCTAGAAAGGGAAAAGTCCTTCATCCGGGTTATGAAGGACAAAATCCAGGAGTCCAGAAAGGAAAAGCTCTTCATCCAGGCTATGCAGGACAAGATCCAGAAATCAGACAAGGGAATGGGGCTGTCCATTAGATTTTCGTTGATGCTGTTTATCTTGGGGCTTTTTAGACAGCCGCGGGCAGGGGTCAAAAATCAGCAGCGTCCTATAAGAGAGCCTTAGAATCAGGAAGTTTTCTCTGTATTTCCGCCTACTTGATTCCAATTTGTTTGAATCTTTTGGGAATGCTGATAAATATCTGCATGACGTTTGCCTCCAAATAGTTTCTCCGCAATGCCGTTTGTCAGTACACCATTTACAGCTGTAATCCCAATAATTAAACTAGCGACAATAAGGAAATCGATGAAAAAAAGAGCCATTTAAACAACTCCTTATATGGTGATTTCGTTCAATTAGTTCATTATATGTTCGGGTTATATTATATAGGTAATAAAAGAACATATTTTATAAAAACAAAAGGATTTCCCATTTTTTTGAAGAATATGTATAGTACAAGATAAGCAGCTGTTTACCTTGAAAGTTTAGGTAGATGTATTTTTTAAAAACTTATTATATTCATTCCAACATAATTGCAATTACATAGGGGTTAATTGAGAATATGAATGTATTTTTTCAATTAGTAGAAGTCTGTCGTAGTGTATTTAAAGAACATGAAATTGTACTATAGTACAGAAAAACCAACGTAATAAAAGGACTTTTGCAATTTTTAAAAAGGGTGTTCATTTTTAAGTAATTAGTGTATAATTTAAAATAAGAATTATTTAATTAAAGTTATTTCAAATTAGAATGGTAAATATGAAAATATATTAGTCCCATCATAGATCGCCGATTCTATACCTAGGGAGTGTGAGTGAATATGGTAACATTATATACATCACCAAGTTGTACTTCATGTAGAAAAGCAAAAGCATGGTTAGAAGAACATGAAATTTCATATAAAGAGCGGAACATTTTCTCGGAACCGCTTACAATTGAAGAGATTAAGGAAATTCTGCGTATGACAGAAGATGGTACGGATGAGGTTATCTCAACTAGATCAAAAACATTCCAAAAGCTGAATGTGAATCTAGAAACATTACCACTTCAAGAGTTGTATAAATTAATTAAAGAAAATCCTGGATTATTAAGAAGACCTATTATTCTTGATGAAAAGCGACTTCAAGTTGGGTACAATGAAGATGAGATTCGTCGCTTCTTACCGCGTAAAGTTCGTACGTTCCATCTTCGAGAAGCACAACGATTAGTTAATTAATAATGTATTTGATTGCTCTGCTAGAGATTGTCTGCAGAGCTTTTTCTTTACTTAGTTTTGAGAATCTTTATTTTTTTAAGAGTACAATGTATGGGTAAGGGAAATTTTGAGTATATAATAGATAATGAATTTAAATATTTGTCTAAAATATTTGTCGCCGAATATGTCATAAAGTTGCAGAATGAGGAATTTTTCTATAAAATAAATGGCATATTAGGCAAACAATTGTTTTTTAATTAATGAAGTTTTTTATTTCCCTTCTTGTAAGTTTTATCATAAAATAGAGTAACACTTATATTCCTATCAAGTCCTCATTGACTAAAGCTGGTTCTAGAGTAATTTTTGCTTGGGGGTTTTTTATCCCTTCAAAATGTGAAAGGAAGGGAGAGGAGATTTATGGAAATCGAACGTATTAATGATGATACAGTGAAATTTTATATTTCCTATATAGATATTGAGGAACGAGGTTTCGATCGCGAAGAAATTTGGTATAGTCGTGAACGAAGTGAAGAACTTTTCTGGGAAATGATGGATGAGGTTCATCAAGAAGAGGAATTTATTATTGAAGGTCCATTGTGGATTCAAGTTCAAGCTCTTGAAAAAGGTCTAGAAATTCTTGTGACGCGAGCACAATTAGGAAAAGATGGACAAAAGCTGGATTTAGCTTTTTCAGATGAAAAACTGAAAAACTTCCAGATGGATGATAAAGTCGAAAGTCTCCTTGAAGAGCATTTCCAAGGAAAAGAAGATTATAGCGGCGTGGCCTTTGAAGACGGTATGATTGAATTTATTACGGAGTTCCCTGACTTCGAGGATGTAATTTCTCTCAGTAAGCGTTCTGGCTTAGATCAATGGACGACTAAACTGTATGCGTATGAGGGTAAATATTTTCTATATATTGAATTTGCTGAAGATAGTATTGAAGAAGAAGATATCGATAATGTATTGAGTGTGCTGTTGGAGTACAGTCATGAATCTCCGGTGACAGTTCATGTTCTTGAAGAGTATGGCAAACTGGTGATTGACGGCAATGTGTTTGAAACAGTCTCCAATTATTTTTCATAAAATTAGGCCGATTTCAAATAGAAATCGGTTTTTTGGTACATAGAGAAAAGCACCCAATTGGGTGCTTTTCTTATTTTAACCCGCTATATAAAGCTTTCAGTGATTCTTTCGTGATCGTAACAGGGTTATTCATCATATTAGGTGCGAAGCTATTGGTAACAAGATGATCTAAATCGTCTTCTGTTTTGACACCGACTTCTTCTAGTGTTGTTCGTAATCCCATTTCCTTTTTCATTTCGTCAATGCGGTCGGCTAATTCTTCCGCATCCTTAAATCCTAGACGCTGACTAAAAGCGTGTAGACGTTCTGCTTCAGGTCCTGATTGGCTATTTAACTTCCAAAATGAAGGAAGCGTAAAGGCGCAAGCTTCGCCATGTGGAATATCGAAATCTTGTGTTAATGGATAAGAACAAGCATGAGCTGCTGCTGTTTGAGTGAGATTAAACGCCATGCCAGCTGTAACAGATGCTTCACTCATTTTTGCTCTTGCTTCTAAATTATCAGGTTCGTGATAGGCGGTTAACAAGTACTCGAACACGAGAGATGCCGCTCTTTCCGCTGCTAAATCTGTAAGCGGCTGATGTTTCTTGCCGTAGTATGCTTCAAGGGAATGAGCTAGGACATCAATACCGCTTGTCGCTGTAACGGATGGCGGGCAAGTGATGGTTAATTCAGGGTCTACAAGTGCATACGTTGGATAGAAGTAATCACTGCCAATGGGCGCTTTTATATCATTTTCAGTATCCGTTAGCACTGAAACAGTAGTGATTTCACTAGCTGTTCCTGATGTGGTTGGAATGGCGATCATCGGAATACCTGGTTTGTTAATTGGGCGTTTCTTAGAGAAGAAATCAGCTGTCGGGTATGGTGTTTTAGCAACAAAGCAGGCTACCTTCGCACAATCTATAATGCTGCCGCCTCCAAGCGCAATGGCAAATTCACATTGATGTTCACGAATCATATCTGCGCAGGCATCTGTATTGTGAACGGTTGGATTTGGTTGAATATCAGAAAAGAGGGTAGTAATTCTTCCTTCTGATTGATCGATAATCTTTTGCGCGATTCCATTTCGAACCATGGAAGGGGCGCTGATTAATATACCGTTTTTTAGATTAGAGTCTTTTAAAATATCAGGTAATGTGTTCAGTTTGCCTGCTCCGAAATCAATCGGGACAGGTTGTACATAGAAAAAGTTCTCCATTGTTGTTTCTCCCCCTTTGGTTTATGCGATTATGTTAATATAATGGTTGGAACTAAAATTTAACATTTATTATAACACGGTTTATTTTGTAAGTAATGTTTGATCTGGGAAAAGATATTGCTGTTCGAATTGAATTAATGCTTTCTCGAATAAATCCATCGCTTCATTCAATTGTTGTTCTGTAATGATGAGAGGGGGAGCGATAATAACGCTGGATTCGTGGGAATACGTATAGAAGCCGTTTTCACTTAATAAGCTAATAAATTTACTCATCAAACCTACTTTGTCTTTTCCATAATCCATTCCGTATTCGATAATAGGTTGTTTCGTTGTTTTGTCCTTCACAAGTTCTACGGCTGCAAATAGTCCAATATGACGGACATTGCCGACGGAATTAAATGAAAGAAGCTGCTCTAAGCGTTTTGCTAATTGCTCGCCGACTTTTGCCGCGTGTTCAATTAAATTTTCTTCTTGATAAATATCAAGAGTCGTACTGCCGATTTGAGTACAAACGGTATGTCCGCTATAAGTTAAACCTGTCATGAGTACGTGGTCATCGAAATAGTTCGCGACCTTGTCACTTACGATCACGCCGCCGAGCGGAGCATAACCAGATGTAACTCCTTTGGCAAAGGTAATCATGTCCGGCTCGAAGTTAAAATGATCGACTGCAAACATTTTTCCTGTGCGTCCAAACCCTGTCATTACTTCATCGCAAATCATCAGAATATCGAATTCATCGCATAGTGCCCGCACTCCTTCGAGATACCCTTTTGGTGGAATAAGAACGCCGTTGCTTCCGGGAATCGGTTCAATAAAGACAGCCGCAATAGATTGTGGTCCTTCGTATAACAGTTGGTTCTTTAATCGAGCTAAGTAAAATTGAGTCGCTTCCTCCTCGCTAGGGAAATCGACGACTTCGCGATATAAATAGGGGGTATCAAACTTGATGAATCCGGGGATTCCTGGTTCTACCTCGAAACGGCGGCTCTCTCCAGTTAAATTACCAGCGCCGAATGTAGCTCCATGGTAGGAACGATAGCGAGAGAAAATTTTGTAGCGCCCTGTAACCATGCGGGCCATTTTAATAGCGTGATCATTCGATTCGGCTCCTCCGCTTGTAAAGAAAACTTTGGCCATGTTAGCGGGAGCTGCTTCAATGATTTTGCGTGCAAGAGCAGCTTTGGAAGCAGTAGCGAAGCCAGGAGCAGCTAATGGAATTTCTCCGATGTGTTTAAATTCTTCGAGCAGTTTTGGGTGCTGATGTCCAACATTTAAATAAACAAGTTGTGAGCACATATCGATATATTTTTTATCGGTTTCATCCCAGAAAAAAACTCCTTCTGCTTTTGAGATTGTTTTAGGATTTACATTTTTCTGTTTAGACCATGAGTGTAAAACATATTGCTTATTCTCTTGTTTAATTTGTGAAACGTCCATTGATTTCATAAAATAACCACTCCGTTTCTTTAATGATGTTAATTAATGTAACGTCATCATACCTGTTTATTTATGGGAAAACAATGAATATTCAAACAAAAAAAGTTGTGCATATGCACAACTTTTTATTATTCCTTCAGAATATCCTCGATCATAAATGCGAGTGAGATATTCGTTTTCGTAAAAGAGTTGCTCAAATCAACGTCTAATAACGATTCGATTTTCTTAATTTTATAGAGAACGGTGTTGCGGTGAATAAACTCCCGGCGTCCAATATGTGATGTGCTTCCATCTTCTTCGAGAAAAACACGGAGAAAATGAACAAAATCTGTATCGTGCAGCTTGTCATAACGATAAAGACGTCCTAGCATATCGTGATGGAATGTTTCTATAATATCTCGATCTTGTACCCCCATAATGATTTTATAGGCCCCGATATCTTTATATTTACACAGGGATGGATTTTGATGTTGTTGAGATAGATGAATGACGGTAAGTGCTTCGTGGTAACTTTTTGATAGATTGGTAATGTGTTTATAAAAGTTTCCCATGCCGATGACTAGCTTTGTTTTCGAATTCTCTTTATTGACTCGCATATAAATACTTTCTACTGTTTTTAAGAAAGGGATATTAGGTGTTTGTACATTTGAACGGCTGACCATATAAATCATTTGGTTTTGATACACGGTTGATAAGAAATGCTTATATCTATTGGTGAATGCACTTTCAATCGCATCTGTAAATTTTGTAATGGGACGCTTCGTATTAGTAACAGTGCAAACGATAATTCCTAATTCCACATCCTTTTTGTAGCCTAGCTGTGCTAGTTCATGTGCAATCTTTTCTTCATTCTGTTCTGCGTGAAATAAAATGTTCGATAGAAGTTGTTCTGTTTTCGATTGGGTGTGCTGATGAGAAGATAAAAACTGGACGGTTGTTGTTAAAAAATCAGCTACGCGATAGGTCCAGGGCATTTGAAAGACTGGAAATTGATTTTCAGCAGCGAAGTGCAGTACTTGTTTAGGGATGTTAGGGATATAAGGACCGATGTTGAGCACGATACCAGATGCTTGATGATGAAACGCCGATTCAACTAAATGAATTAACTTATTTGTATCGCCCTCCATATTGATGCCTGTAGAGACAAGAAGTTCGTTAGGTCTATAAAATTCAGCTAAATCCACACTTTCTGTAATATTAATACCGGTAATCTCGCGGGCCAGTCCTTCTTCGCCGGCCACTAATGTGAGGGCAGTGAATTCAGGCGAGTCGATCATTTTTTTTAATGTAATCATAATATGAATCTCCTTTCTACATCGGATGATGAAGTTCTATGTGCGACTGCACAATGTTTTTTAGACTAATGAATATATACAATTTAATTTATTAATAGTAAGATAATTACACGTTACATTATATCACCATTTGAGGGAGGAAATGTCATGATAAGTTGCGATGAAGAAAGATTACGTAAGAGCATTGAAACATTCAGCACATTTGGAACTACTGAAAATGGCGGTATTACAAGGCTTTCTATGTCGGATGAAGATATCATCGCCAGAAATTATTTTTGTGAATGCTGTAAAGAATTGAATATGGATGTAAGATTTGATGACATTGGTAATATTTATGCCATATTACCAGGAAAGAACGATGTACCGCCTATTGTAATGGGATCGCATCTTGATTCTGTAGAGAAAGGTGGGAGATTTGACGGAGTATTAGGAGTGTTAACTGCGCTGGAAGTAGTCAGAACATTCAGACACCATAATATAGAACCAGAGATTCCACTTATGATTGTTAACTTTACGAATGAAGAAGGGGCGCGATTTGACCCGGCCATGATGAGCTCTGGGGTGCTGGCGAATAAGTTTGAGAAAAGTAAGATGTTGCAATCGTTAGATAAGGAAGGCATTTCTTTTGGAGAAGCTCTAAAGGAAAGCGGCTATGAAGGCAGTGTGGAAAATCGTTTAACAGAAGCTGCCGCCTACTTAGAATTACATATTGAGCAAGGACCTGTATTGGAAAGGCAGCAAATCGATATTGGGGTTGTCGAGGGTGTGTTAGGGATGATTTGTTATGAGATTACGATTAATGGAGAATCAGATCATGCCGGAACAACACCGATGTCAATGAGAAAAGACCCCCTATTTCTAGCAGCCTCTGTTATTACTAATCTGCGTCAAAATCTTAGTCAGATTGATGAAGAACTGGTGTACACAATAGGAAGAATGAATGTGACACCGAATATCCATACCGTTATCCCGAACAAAGTGGTGTTCACCTTAGAAGCTAGACATAAAGATCCGAGCAAAATAGAACAAGTCGTCGATGTGATTCAGACGATTCAAAAAGAGGTAGAAGGCTGTATGATACAATCTGCGAAACTTTGGGGAAGAGACACGGTCGTATTCGATTCAGAGATTTGTAATCAATTGGAGGTATCTTGTAAGAATCATCATTATTCTTATCATCGCATGTACAGCGGCGCTGGTCATGACGCCCAATTTATCGCTAGTTATATTCCGTCGGCTATGATTTTTGTTCCAAGTGTGAATGGAAAAAGTCACTGTGAAGAGGAAGAAACAAGCTACGCAGATTGCGCAAAAGGGGCAAATGTGCTGCTAGAAACTGTGTTGGCCCTTCAAAGTAACTATTCCATGAAGAAAGAAGAAGAATGCATTTGAATGGTGAACCGTCCATGTCAAGCCCCTAACTAAATGAAAAAGGGGAGAAACGAAATGAAAAAATTAATTACAGGTGGAATGATTGCAACAGCTACGGATGTATTTGAAGCGGATATTCTTATTGAAGATGAAAAAATCGTTCGAATCGGTGTAGATCTTTCAGTACCAAATGCTGAAGTCATTGACGCCACTGGAAAATACGTTTTTCCTGGAGGAATTGACCCTCATACTCATTTAGATATGCCTTTTAACAATACTGTCACAGATGATGATTGGGAAACAGGCACAATCGCCGCTGCTTTTGGCGGAACGACGACCATCTTAGATTTTTGTTTAACTTCAGGTGAAAAAACGTTAGCAGATGCCGTGAAAAAATGGCATGAAAAGGCGGAGGGGAAAGCGGTCATTGACTATGGATTTCATCTGATGGTAACGGAGTTGAAGGATGACACTTTAGCGCAATTGCCGGCAATCCTGGAGAAAGAAGGCATCACTTCTCTCAAAATCTTTTTAGCATATGCAAAGGAATTTCAAGCGACTGACCGCACGCTCTTTCAAGCTTTTAAAGTAGGAAAAGAAACCGGTGCGGTAGTGATGGTTCATTGTGAAAATGGTTCGGTCATCGATGAATTAGTAGAAGAAGCTAAAGCATTAGGGCACACAGAGCCTATTTATCACGCATTAACAAGACCGCCTGAATTAGAAGGAGAAGCAACGAAACGGGCGATTGAACTGGCTCATATTGCAGGTGCTAAGCTATATGTCGTTCATGTGACCTGTAAAGAAGCTGTCGATGAAATTATTCGAGCGAGAGAAAAAGGATATGATGTCTACGGGGAAACTTGTCCTCCTTACTTAACACTTGACCAAACTGCACTCGAAAAGCCGAACTTTGAGGGAGCTAAATATGTCTGGTCACCTCCACTTCGACCTAAAGAACATCAAGAACCTCTATGGAATGCCCTCAAAGCAAAACAGTTACAAACGATTGGTTCCGACCAATGCTCATTTAACTTCAATGGAAAAAAACAGCTAGGTAAAGATGACTTTTCAAAAATCCCAAATGGCGGACCATTTATTGAAGACCGCTTTAGTGTTTTATACTCTGAAGGTGTTCATAAAGGGCGTATTACAATCAATGAATTCGTAGAAAGTATTTCAACGAATGCGGCGAAAATATTCGGCTTGTTCCCTCAAAAAGGTACGATTGCCGTTGGTTCAGATGCTGATATCGTTATATTTGATCCAAATATTGAACGAGAAATTTCAGCTGAAACACACCATATGAATGTGGATTACAGTGCCTTTGAAGGAATGAAAGTCATGGGTGAACCTGTTAGCGTTCTTTCTCGCGGGAAATATGTCATTAAAGATAAACAATTTGTAGGACAGTTAGGAAGCGGTAAGTACTTGAAGCGATCAGTAAACTCTGATCCTCTAAAAAAAGTAAGTGAAACAGTCGTATCTAAGTAATGAGTCAAACATCGACAATAATAAAGGCTAATTTAAAAGGGGGTTCGTTCAATTGAGTTCTGTCAATCAATTAAGAGTTTCATTAGATCATTTACATGAAAATTTTCAAGAAGCATATCCAGGATTAATAAAGCAGGAGGCCATTGAAGAAGCGAACCGATGCCTTTATTGTTATGACGCTCCGTGTATCAATGCGTGTCCTACGGGAATCAATATCCCAAGCTTCATCAAAAAAATTGCTTCCGGCAACTTGAAAGGATCCGCTAAGGCCATTATGGAGGCCAATCCGATTGGAGCAAGCTGTGCGCGTGTTTGTCCGACGGAGGAATTATGTGAAGGAGCCTGTGTTCTGAATCATTCTACTAAACCGATTATGATTGGAAATCTACAGCGTTATGCAACAGATTGGGCGATAAAGAACGAGCAGGTGTTATTTGAAGCAGGGAAGAAGAACGGAAAGACCGTTGCAATCGTTGGAGGAGGTCCAGCTGGTTTAGCTGCAGCTAGGGAACTTGCCCGGTTAGGATATGAGATTACGATTTTTGAAGCGGAAGAAAAGGCTGGGGGATTAAATACGTATGGGATTGTCTCCTTCAGACTTCCGAAAGAAGTTTCCTATTGGGAAGTGGATCAAGTTAAAAGCTTACATGTGAATATTCGAACAAATACAAGGGTTGGTCAAGATATTTCCGTAGCTGAAATTATGAACGAACATGATATTGTTCTCTTGGCAATTGGCATGTCGAAGGTGCCGGATATCGGGATAAGTGGAGAAGAGCTATCGGGAGTTTACGATGCGATCGAATTTGTGAAAGAAACGAAAACAAAGCCTATTTCCAATCGATTGCTTGGGAAGCGGGTTGCGGTAATCGGAGCAGGAAATACAGCGATTGATGCAGCGACATGTTCCGTCCGTTTAGGTGCAGGCAATGTAAAAATTTTATACCGACGTACAATGGATGAGATGACAGCCTATGAGTTTGAGTATGAATTTGCGAAACAAGATGGCGTGGAGTTTAGATGGCTGACCGCTCCGAAACGAATCATAGGTGATGAAGAAGGAAATGTGAAAGCAATCGAATGCATCAAAATGGCATTAGGTGAACAAGGAGAAGATGGCCGCTGCCGTCCTGTAGCGGTTAAAGGGTCCGAATTTACACTGGAAGTCGATGCGGTCATCAAAGCTATCGGTCAATCCAGATATGTCGAGCTCATTGAACAATTTGAATTAGAACATATGGATGGAGTTGTGAAAATTGATCCGACTACTTTTCAAACATCCAACAAAAAAGTATTTGCCTGCGGGGATGTGATTTTTGGAAAAGGTCAGGGAGAGGCGATGGTCGTATCTGCTGCACAGCAAGGAAAAGAGAGTGCTTACGCCATTCATCAAGTATTGTCAAATCCAGTATCTGAACTTGCATAAGAAAAGAAAATAAGGGAGGGAACAGTCATGGCAGATTTACGTATTAATTTAGCGGGAATTGAATCACCGAATCCATTTTGGTTAGCTTCTGCTCCTCCAACAAATTCAGGGTATCAAGTTCAACGTGCCTTTGAAGCTGGTTGGGGCGGCGCTGTTTGGAAAACGTTAGGGGATCCAATCTTAAATGTTTCATCCAGATTTGCTGCCGTTCATTTTAACGGTCAAAAGGTGGCTGGATTTAACAATATTGAATTAATCACGGATCGTCCGCTAGAAGTGAATTTAAAGGAGATATACGAAACAAAGAAGCGATTTCCGAATCATGCAATCATTGCTTCTTTGATGGTCGAACCGAAGCAAGAGAAATGGCATGAAATTGTCAAACGAGTAGAAGATGTAGGTGTGGATGGTCTTGAATTGAATTTTGGATGTCCACATGGAATGGCAGAAAGAGGAATGGGAGCCGCCTCGGGTCAAGTGCCGGAATTAGTAGAAAAACAAACCTATTGGGCAAAGGAAGTGGCGAAAACGCCAGTAATCGTCAAGCTGACACCTAATATAACGGATATTACCGTTACAGCTGAAGCTGCGGTAAATGGCGGCGCAGATGCGATTAGTATGATTAATACTATTAACAGTTTGGCCGGTGTGGATATTGATAGTTGGAATACCATTCCTCATGTTGCCGGTAAAGGAGCTCATGGAGGCTACTGCGGACCAGCCGTTAAACCGATTGCCTTGAATATGGTAGGCGAATGTGCTCGAAATTCGAGAATTAACGTTCCGATTTCTGGAATTGGCGGAATCTCTAATTGGAAAGATGCCGTTGAATTTATGCTAATGGGTGCAACCGGCGTGCAAGTTTGTACAGCGGCTATGCATCATGGATTTAGAATTGTGGAGGATATGATTGACGGATTGAATAATTACTTAGATGAAAAAGGATTAACTTCCGTCATGGATTTAGTTGGGAAATCTGTTCCTAAATATTCGGATTGGGGCGAACTTGATCTCAACTATAAAGTCGTAGCTAGAATTAACAATGACGTATGTATTAAGTGTAATAAATGCCATATTTCATGTGAAGATACGTCGCATCAATGTATCGATCTATTAAAGGATGCGAATGGAAACAGTCAGTTAAAGGTACGAGAAGAGGACTGCGTTGGCTGTAATTTATGTTCCATCGTATGTCCAGTTGAAGGGGCAATTGAAATGGTAGAAGTTCCGAGTGAACTCCCACCGATGACATGGAACGAACATCAAGCTGTAATTGGAGCTGCTTCCAGTGCTATCGATCCCGTAGCTAAATAAACAGTGTTGGAAGAGGTGTTGAGTTTACCTACCTCTTCCTGTCATCTATAGATTGAAAGAATTTGAGTTTCCTATATAAATTATAAATATAAAACTGAAAATTCAAAAAGTAAAGGAGAGATGTCGTCATGAAAAAGAATAGTAATTATTTAAAATCTCCTGATTTGCTTCCTATTTCTTATAGGGACAGAAGTATAAGTGCATTTGGATTTTCAGTGATTTGGGTCGGAATGGCTATTGTGTTAGCGGCCTTTGCTATTGGCGGTGCTGCCATAATCAATTTGCCACTTCCAATCGTTATCCTTGCCACTCTCGTTGGATCTGTTACAATCGGAATTTTTATGACGATTATCGGTGATATAGGAGTTGAACATGGTCTTTCCTTCCCTGTTTATATGAGGGCTCCATTTGGAACGATTGGTACACATATTCCATCTATTATACGTGGAGTAACGGCCGCTTGTTGGTTTGGGATTAACACCTATTTCGGATCAACGGCTATCAATGGAATTTTAAACTTACTATTCGGTTTTGATAATTGGTTTATTTGCTTCCTGCTTTTTGCAGCTGCTCAGTTGATTAATACATCGCTAGGGATTAAATCAATCGAACGTTTTGCCGATTTGGCTGCACCCGTCATCATTATCATTTCTTGCTGGATGTATATTGCTTTAGCTGATAATGCAGCAGGGCAAGGGAAAGATATTTGGACATGGGTGGAAAGCCCAGTAACAGGTGCTGCTGCGTTTACAGCATTTATGGTAGTCGTGATGGCGAATATGGGATTCTGGGCTACGCTAGCAGCGGATATGCCTTCCTTATCTAGATTTTTTAAAGCACCTAAAAATGAAAGAAACTGGTTTAAACGAAATAAAACGCAACTAGTTGGTTCGATTATTGTTATGCCAATTGTGAACACATTTATGGTTGTCATTGGTGCCGTTTGTTATATTGCGGTATCAACTGCTGATCCTGTCGTCGCTCTACAAGAAGCTGCAAATGGATTTATACTAGGAATCTTGCTTCTTATGATTGTGTTAGCACAATGGTCGACAAATACTTCAGCCAATGTCATTCCTGCCGCAACGATCTTCTCCAATGTAGGCGGGCCAAAGGTTCCATTTTGGGTAGGTGTTATCATTGCTGGAATTATCGGTATACTTGCTCAGCCTTGGAGCTTATTCGATATTCTTAATTCTGCTTTACTCGTTATTGGAGGCATCTTAACGGCTATTGTGGGTATTTTATTTGCAGACTATTATTTGCTTCGAAAAAGACGTGTGAATGTGCACGATCTTTATGAAGTAGATGGCCAGTTTAAATATATGAAAGGATTTAACTGGGCCGGAATGATTGCATGGATTATCGGAGGAGTTACCGCTAATTTATTACCAGCTTATTCTTCTTTAGTTGGGTTTGCTGTTGGGGCTATTGTTTATTATGTTTTAGCAAAGTATTGGTGGTTTAAAAAATATCCGCAAGCTGAGATTGAGGAGCCTAATGATGAAAAATATTTAGGCATAACGGTTGGGCGTGATTGGGAAATTGAAGTGGAGCCAGAAACGGTGACAGCACCTAAAGTGGTGAATGAAAAATTGTAGATGTACGGAAGGGGGAGGCTGTATGTCAGAGTATCAAGAGTATGTAAAAGAACGAGATCAAATAGATTTCCTTATCCAAAATGGGTATAGGGTTAAGTACATTACCGAGAATCTGGATGGTGCTTTAGTAGAGTTCGAAAAAAGTGATGAATTATCTGAAAAGAAAAAAGAGATTCTAAACATTTTAACTCCTAATGCAAGAAAATATCTTTCTGCTAAGTTACTAGAACAACAAAAAACAACGAACAGCGTTTTATAACAAAGCTTTAAACATAAAGAGAGGGGGACTATATTATATAATATGGGCTCCCTTTTCTTTGATTTTATTGTACGGAACTAATAAACAGGAAAATGGAGGATGATAAATGTTATAGTATGTATATATCCTATATAAGGAGGTAAAGTATGCTAACTGCCAAAAGCCGTGATGGGACGCTGATCACTTTGCCGGAAATACTTACAGCAAACATGCTCGCTTTGATTAAAGCGTCCGCTCCCTACTATTGTCCTTGCTGTGCGACGGAGCTTGTCATTAAAGCAGGAGCTATGAAAATTCCCCATTTTGCCCACAAAAGTAATACCTCTTGTCATGCCTCATCAGAACCTGAGTCACCCTATCATTTACTTGCGAAACGACAAATTTTTGCTTGGGTGAAGGACCATGGTTATCAAGCAGAATTAGAAGCTTATTTACCAGTTATTAAGAAGCGGGCGGATATTCTAGTAAAGGTTGAAGAACAAACATACGCCTTTGAATTTCAGTGCTCGACGATTAGTGAAGCCGTATTTATCGAACGAACAGAATCCTATAAAAGCCTCGATATTACACCAATTTGGATTTTAGCTGAGAAAAATATAAAAAGAGTGGACGCTCAAGAGTATAGATTATCCGCTTTTCAATGGCTGTTTGTAACAGGGGTCAGTGCCTATCCTTTTTTGTGGACGTATTGTCCAGAGCGCAATCAAGTATTTGCCCTTAAAGGCATTACGCCTTTTTCTCCTGCAACCGTGTTTGCCGAAAGGACCGCTGCTTCATTACAGCTTCTTTCACCTAAACACCTTCTTCCTCGAATCCAGGAACAGTTCCCATTTATTACACTATGGCGTTATAAACGGAAAAGCTGGTGCCTTCATCGCGTGAAAACAGCTAATCTACATAACCCATTTTTTCTCGCTTTATATAGACATCGCTTAACCGCAGCGACATTGCCTATTGAAGTCGGAATTCCAGTCAAAGGCATGACGCTGATTAAGACGGCTGCGATTGAGTGGCAAGCCTGGCTTTATTTAGATGTTTTACATAAAAGGGAGCTAGGGCAATTTGTGCAATTACGAACGTTTTTGCAGTCTTTTCAAAAAAGAGTCGCTAAAGGTGTGATTACATTAAGGACATTACCGCTATTAAAGCGTGATGCGTTTCATCCTGTTTATGAATATATTGCCTTTTTAGTACAAGCAGGTTATTTAACAGAGACGACAGCAGGCTGTTATAAGCTAACGAAAGAAATCACCATTCCCAAAACGATGATGGAACAGGAAGAACTGGAAAAGATGTTCTACCATGAGTATAAATGGATGCTTGAGAAGAACAATATCATTTATAATGAAAAAGCTTGATCTACTTCGTGTCATAGAGGAATAAGAGCAGGAGTTTCCTAGTGAATGAAGAAATAGTTAGTATGGAGAAGCTATACATGATCAAGGATCCATATCGAGGAAGTACTTTTGAATGGAGGAATGTTAAATGACAAAGGAAACATCGGTGAATACATTACCATCACGCCAAGATATTGCGGTTGAGGATACATGGAGACTTGAGGATATTTTTGCATCAGATCAGGCTTGGGAAGCTGCTTACCAGGAAGTAAAAGAAGAGCTGAAGAAAGCGAATCAATTCCAAGGCAAGTTAGGAGAAAGTGCAGATCAATTATATAATGCGCTGCAATTTCAAGATAATGTGTTAGAGAAGTTAGGGAAAGTCTATGCGTACTCTCATATGCGTTATGATCAAGATACAACGAACTCTCTTTATCAAGGGTTCGATGACCGAGCGAAGAATTTATATGCACAAGCATCCAGTGCATTTGCTTATATTGTTCCTGAACTGTTAAGCATTGAGGAAAGCACAATTTCTCAGTTTATGACTGAAAAGAGTGAATTGAAATTATATGAACATGCGATTGAAGAAATTAATTTACAGCGTCCGCATGTGTTATCTGCGACAGAGGAGGCATTGTTAGCTCAAGCTTCAGAAGTGTTTGATGCCTCTAGTAATACGTTTGGAATGTTAAATAATGCGGATTTGAAATTCCCGACGATTAAAGATGAAGACGGCAATGATGCAGAGATTACGCATGGCCGCTATATTCGCTTTTTAGAAAGTACGGATCGTCGTGTTCGTCAGGAAGCTTTTGAAGGAGTATATAGTACGTATGGCAAGTTCCGTAATACATTTGCAAGCACGCTGGCCGGACAAGTGAAGAGCCAAAACTTTAATGCATCTGTTCGTAAATATGATAATGCCCGTCAAGCTGCTCTAAGCAATAATAATATTCCAGAAGCGGTTTATGATAATTTAGTGGAAACAGTGAATGAGCATCTTCCTTTACTACACCGCTATTTAGATTTACGCAAGAAAGTTCTAAAGCTTGATGAACTTCATATGTACGATTTATTTACACCGCTTGTACAAGAAGTGAAGATGGAAGTAACGTATGAAGAAGCGAAAGACTATGTTTTAAAAGGCCTTGCGCCGCTTGGTGAAGATTATTTACAAGTTCTAAAAGAAGGATTTGAAAATCGTTGGGTCGATGTGCATGAGAATAAAGGAAAACGCAGCGGTGCGTATTCTTCAGGTACATATGGCACAAATCCATATATTTTAATGAACTGGCAAAATAACGTGAACAACTTATTTACGCTTATTCATGAATTCGGTCATTCTGTTCATAGTTACTACACGCGTAAATATCAGCCATATCCGTATGGAAACTACTCGATTTTTGTAGCGGAAGTAGCCTCGACATGTAATGAGAACTTATTAAATGATTATTTATTAAATACAATTGAGGACGAGAAGAAGCGAATTTATTTATTAAATCATTATTTAGAAGGCTTCCGAGGCACGTTATTCCGTCAAACGATGTTTGCAGAGTTTGAGCATACAATTCACGTAAAAGCTCAAAATGGTGAGGCATTAACAGCGGATATGCTTACGGAAGAGTACTATGCGTTAAATAAGAAGTATTTTGGTGATAACATGGTGATTGATGAAGAAATCGGCTTAGAATGGGCGAGAATTCCGCATTTCTATTACAATTATTATGTGTATCAATATGCGACAGGTATTAGCGCGGCTACAGCATTAAGTAAACAAATTCTTGAAGAAGGAGAGCCAGCGGTTAACAGATATATTGAATTCTTAAAATCAGGCAGCTCCGATTATCCGATTGAAGTATTGAAAAAAGCTGGAGTCGATATGACACAAGCCGAGCCAGTTCGTGAAGCATTAAAAGTGTTTGAAGAGAAATTAAATGAATTAGAATCACTTCTATTAAAGTAAAAACATAAAGCGAGGCCCTCCAGAACAAAAGGAGGGCTTCGCTTATTTTAGTTAAAACCCTTTAAAACGCTTACGTTCGTTCGCACTATGTAAAAAGAGAAACAGAACAAAAAATAAAATAGGGGAGGTAATAGATAAAGGCATTAATTTCATAAATCCTAGCAGTTGGAAAAAAATAGAGAGGAATAGAAGGGCAAGTAAAATAATAAACTTAAGCATTGTATTTCTCTCCTTTGTCATATTAAAATAATATTTAACTTTATCTTCATATATAGTTAAATATTGGATTTGGGAAGTTTTGTTTTACAGTTTATGCAGATTGTAAAAAAATATGATTATGACAAATATGTGAAGTCTCGCACATACTTATTGAAAAAACAGCATTTATCTGATATAGTACAGATATGAAATAAATCACTACAAACTTATACCCCTTTGTTTGCATGTGAAATTTCTCCCATCCCCTTTGTTCGTATGAATAGATAAAAAGCCATGTAAATCATAGATTTACATGGCTTTTTCGTTAAATATAGCGTTTGTAAAATAGGAAATAGAGAAGGAGAAATACTGTTATACAATATATAAGTATAATAAGTGAACGTTTTGTAATTTTTTTGTGAAATTATGCACAAGCTACTTGATAAACGGTCTCGTTTTCTGTTATATTTATTGTGAAATGAATCACAAACAAACCCATACCTTTTTGTTTAATTGTGAAAGATTTCTCCTACCCCTTATTTTCTATACAATGGCCATGCATATAAGATGTATGGCTCTTTATTTGTGAAAAAAAAGCAGTCATTCAGCTGACTGCTTTTTTGTATATTTCCAAAACGTTCCGTATTTAGCGGGGATTTTTTTTACGACTTGTTTGAGAACAAGTTTTTTCATTTCTCGTTCGACTGTACTTTTATTCATATTATAGACAGCTTCAATTTCTTTTGTAGCGACCAATGTAAAGCAACTCATAAATTGTTCAAGAGAAGGGGGAGCACTCGGTTCGGGCAGACCTTTTAACATGTCATCCAAAATTTGAACATATACTTCATAAGGATACACGCCCGATAGCTTAATGCCTTCTTCTTCGATATTTTGGTTGAAGAAGACTAATGATGGAATTTCTTGAACATCCATTTCTGTTGTGATTTTTAGATCGCATTGAAATCCTTTCGAAGCGCTTGATGAAGTGATATCATGCATGAATTCATCGACATCTAGTCCCACGCTTTTGGCACACTCCGTTAACACATCGATATTGGATATATTCTTCTTTTGAATAAAAATGTATTCCTGTAATTTTCTTAAAAAATGAATAGCCAATTTTCTTCCTTGAAGTTCGGCTGCTTTTATCGCGATGGATACGATATGCGGAGAGGTGATAGGATCTTCCAACCATAAATCACCATCACAAGACATACCGGAACGGCTCGCTGTTTTTTCCCAAGCTTGAGCGATCTGTTCAAAACTTTTATTTTTCCCGACATTAAGAGAGGCTAGTTTTCCGCTTACTACATGTCGTAAGCTAAATAATTGACCGTATTCAATTTGCAGTTTTCGAATAACTGGTTCCAATCCCCAGCATTCAGGACAAAGAGGGTCAATAAACACATAAATCTCAATTGGCTTTTTTCCAATATCATAACAATGTTGTCGTTTACTCCAATCGGAAATGTTGAAAACGGATTTATGAACGCTCAACTGTCTTCTCCTTTCCCATCAGTGGAAGCTGTATTAACCATATGTTGTGCTGTCAAGAAGAGGCGATGATAGAAAAAGTCACGAATTTCACCTTCAAGACCGATTTCATCCATGGCTTCATACATACAGGAAAGCCATGCTTTTGCTCGTTCTGGTGTAATTTCAAATGGAAGATGTCGAGCTCTTAGCATTGGATGACCATGTTCATCTGTATAAAGGGAAGGACCTCCCAAGTATTGAGTCATAAATTGTTTTTGTTTTCGAATGGTTTCAGTTAAGTCATCAGGAAAGATTGGATGCAAATCGGGATGCTTTTGAACTTTGGAGTAAAATGCATCAATTAACCTGTGTAATTGCCCTTCTCCAATGGCTTCATATGGTGTAGGGTTCCCTTGCGTCATGCTGATTACTCCTTTTATGAAAAGATAATCCGACGTTGTTTTAGTTTAGCCGGATATTTAATCATTATTTTAACAATGGACACTTAATATCACAAATTTCTAGCTTGATGAAAATTTTATACAGACATGTGTGATCGATTCAATTCAAACGACCATAAGTTTATAAGATTATTTCATATGAATGAGCCTAAAATCAATAACAGAATTTAACAGAAATAACGATAAAAAAGTCGACTCATTTCATAGTCGACTGTAAAAGCTTAGCTTAAATATGTATCCATGATTTTAGCTACATAATTTTGCGTTTCTTTAAAAGGAGGGATGCCACCGTATTTATCAACATTTCCAGGGCCAGCATTGTAGGCTGCTAAAGCTTTTTCAAGGTCCCCATCATACTTAGTGAGCATATTGCTTAAATATTTACTGCCTCCCATAATATTCTCTGCGGGGTCAAAGATGTTTTGTACTCCTAAACTTCTCGCTGTGGCAGGCATTAATTGCATTAATCCGCTAGCACCTGCATAGCTTTTGGCATCTGAATTAAAATTAGACTCTTGTTGAATCACAGATTTAATTAATTTCTCAGGCAGTTTATATAAAGCAGCAGCTTCTGTAATAATCGCATCATAATCTGTTCTTTTGTCTGAAGTTGAACTCTCTTGCGGGATTGCGTGAGATTGTGACGGCATGTGTATATTGTTAGAAAGCATGCTCCATACAGAACCTAATGATTGAGCGGTCTTGTCTCCTAGTGTGTCACTTGACAGCACTTCTGTCAGCATATCTTGAAAAAGGGAATTAGAATGACTGCTTGTAGAATTCGTGCTTGAAAGTGATTGAAGAGCTTGTAGCTCAATAAGCGTTTTAATAGTATGGACATTCATCCATTTCACCTCCATTTATGAAGCGAAATTATTCGCCAAAAGTTGCTTCGTAAAAGCGCTTAACTTTATTTTCGGTTTCTTGAAGCGGAATTTGAAGTGTTTCCAGCAGTTCCCCGAAAATCTTTTCTCCACTTTCTGCATCTTGCACTTCATATTCCAGTTCATAATCTTCTTTCCCAGCATAAAAGCTATGGTCAACGACGAGCAATCCATCTTGAAAGGGGAGCTCAGCGCGATCTGTCCGCAATGAACCGAAGCATATGAAATCCGACGGGTTCAGCTTAGCTTGAATCAGAAGTGCTTGTATAGGACCTTCGGGGAATAGTCCGTTATGTAGAAAAGCTTCGGCTTCTTGTTTAGATAATGCTTGGTTAGATTCTAATAAGCCTTCTTTTGCCGGCTGTTTTAAAGTGAGCTCATATGCTTCGTTTTTCTCGCGAATCCGTAGAGCGGAATATTGTTTTTTTAAATCAAAATCTTTCGTATCGAAGTAATGGTTTTGTTGCGTGATGAAAGAATCAGGTGCGATTTGGAAATAGTGTACGAGCCTCTCAAATGCTTCTTTAGAGAGCAGGTTTTTAAATTCAATTTCAATATGCTGGTCCATCTGTAATTCCTTTCTTTGAGCCTTTTTATTTTAATGATATAAGAACGAACTCTTCTGTCAAATGTTCTTCAATTATTTTTCCAGATAATTTTTCAATATTTAGGCATGGCCTGCAGGATATGATAAAATATAATCGTTAAGTGGAGAAATAATGTCTAAGATTATGCAGAATTATGTTCTCCCGAAAAAGATTCTAGAAAAGTAGGATAAATATACATATATATTTGCAGGCTTAAAAGTATTAGGCTGTTTGTGAGCGAATGATAGGGGAAACTGCTATAACAAATAGTAGATTTTGTTTAGAGGGAATTAGGTGGTGCAGCAATGGAACAATGGGATGATTTTTTGGCGCCTTATAAACAGGCTGTTGAGGAACTGAAGGTTAAATTAAAGGGATTGAGAGTACAATTTGAACGTGCACAAGTTCATTCTCCAATTGAATTTGTGACAGGTCGGGTTAAGCCAATTTCTAGTATATTAGATAAGGCTAGTCAAAAAAATATTCCGCTCGATAAGTTAGATACAGAAATACAAGATATTGCAGGCATTAGAATGATGTGCCAGTTTGTTGATGATATTAAGCAAGTTGTCGAGTTGCTGAGAAATAGAAATGATTTTGAGATTATAGAAGAGCGAGATTATATTTCGCATCAAAAAAATAGCGGCTATCGTTCATATCATGTTGTCATTTGTTATCCAGTTCAAACGATTAATGGAGAGAAAAAAATCTTAGCAGAGATTCAAATTCGGACATTAGCTATGAATTTCTGGGCAACGATTGAACATTCTTTAAATTATAAATATAAAGGCGATTTCCCGAAAGACATTCAAATTCGTTTGAAGCGCGCAGCAGAAGCGGCCTTTTTATTAGATGAGGAAATGTCTCAAATTCGATTAGAAATTCAAGAAGCACAACGGCTTTTTTCTAGAAAAAAAGACTCAAAGGACCATTGATAGTTTAGTTAAACAAATATAACTAGTAGGGTGTGGGTGTATGAAATTTGCAATTACTTCAAAAGGAGATACAAAATCGAATAATTTAATGCAACGGATGAGAACGTATCTTCAAGATTTTAATTTGAAATATGATGAAGATCAACCAGACATCGTGATATCCGTTGGAGGGGATGGGACATTATTATATGCGTTTCATCGCTATAAAAACCGTCTGGATAAAACGGCTTTTGTCGGTGTTCATACAGGTCATCTTGGATTCTATGCGGACTGGACTCCTGATGAGATTGAAAAATTAGTGATTGCCTTGGCAAAAACACCATTTCAAGTTGTTGAATATCCATTGCTTGAAACGATTGTGCGTTATCAGCATGGCGGACGTGAAGCAAGATTTCTTGCTTTAAATGAATCAACGGTAAAGAGCGTGGAAGGGACGCTTGTTATGGATGTAGAAATTCGCGGTCAGCATTTCGAAAGATTCCGCGGCGATGGCTTATGTATTGCAACGCCTTCGGGAAGTACGGCGTATAACAAGGCATTAGGAGGGGCGATTATCCATCCTTCTATTGATGCCATTCAAGTAACGGAACTCGCCTCGATTAACAATCGGGTGTTTAGAACGATCGGTTCCCCATTATTGCTTCCTGCACATCATACATGTACGCTGCGTCCGGTCAATGATGTGAATTTCCAAATTACGGTCGACCATTTAACATTGCTTCAGGAAGATGTTAAATCGATTCAATGTCGCGTAGCGGATGAAAAAATTCGTTTTGCAAGATTTAGACCATTTCCGTTTTGGAAAAGGGTACATGATTCATTTATTGCAAACTAAAGGAGTTTACAACCGATGTCTAGTCAGTCATGTTTCTCCTTAAGCTGGACGGTCACAGAAGAAGAGGCAGCAAGTCTATTACGAGAATTTTTGGTGAAGCAGGAGATTTCAAAAGCGGCTTTAACAGATATTAAATTTAAGGGCGGTAGAATCGAGGTAAACGGGATAGAAGTGACGGTAAGAGAAAAGCTTAAAGCGGGCGATCAAGTTGTTGTCACGTTTCCGAAAGAAGAACCGAGTTCAGGCTTGTGTGCCGAATCACTGCCGCTCGATATAATCTATGAGGATGAGTATCTTTTAGTTGTGAAAAAACCAGCTGGCATGAATACGATTCCTTCAAGAGAACATCCATATGGAAGTCTAGCAAATGCTTTAGCAGGCTATTATAAAGAACAAAATATAGCGGCAACGATTCATATCGCAACGCGTCTGGACCGTGATACATCGGGTTTGGTTCTAATTGCTAAACATCGTCACATTCATCACTTGTTAAGTAAACAACAGAAGCAAGGGGATGTTAAACGACGTTATCAAGCTGTTGCGGAAGGGACACTTGCTCTTGATCAAGGCAGAATTGAGGAACCAATTGGTCGGAAAACAACGAGCATTATGGAACGGGAAGTGCGCGAAGATGGACAATATGCGTGTACGTTGTATCGTGTTTTAGAGCGATTGCCTAACTATACATTTGTAGAACTTCAGCTGCTCACTGGCCGAACGCATCAAATTCGTGTTCATATGGCGTATATCGGTCATCCGCTGGCAGGGGATGATTTATACGGCGGGACGCGGGATAAAATCTCTCGTCAAGCACTGCATTGCTATGCCTTAATGTTTACACATCCAGTAACAAGGCGTACGATGAGCTTCACGGAAGACCTTCCAGAAGATATGAAAACTTTAGTAGTAAAGAAATAAGTTCAACATAAAAACTCGCTTGTGCGAGTTTTTTATGTTGAATGGCGATTGATAGTCATGGGAAATTCCTATACTAACAGAGACTCTCAATCAAAGGATGTTCTGAATTTTTCCGGTACATAAGGCATGGTGGACGGTACGGAAAATAACTGAAACTCTGGATAGCGAAGGGCTGTTAATTTACCGCCAAAGACGCATCCTGTATCAATATTATACGTATGATTCACTTGACGGGCTTCTGGAACAGGTGTATGACCATAGATAATCCATGCGTCTCCTTTGTACTGCTTTGCCCAGTCCCGTCTAACAGGAGAGCCATCCGGATGCTTAGCTCCAGATATATCGCCGTAAAGAACAAAGGTTTTTACTTTATGATGAGTCTGCCCGATATAATCTTGGCGGATGCCAGCGTGGGCAATGACAAGTTTCCCTCCATCGGTTACTTGATAGAGGGGAGCGTGTTCATATAAATCCATAAACTTTTTGCGAATCTTTTTTTGTTCCCGAGTGGATAAAGCTTCATATTCTGCAACGGTCGTTTCTAAGCCGTGAGAAATGGTTACTTTATTTCCTAAGAAATATCGGTATAGTTTATTGCAATGATTTCCAGGAGCATATAAGGCTACCTGTTGAACGACGACTAACTGATGAATAACGTCAATTACTTTTAGCGAATCGGGGCCGCGGTCTGTTAAATCACCGACAAACCCTAGAATTCGACCATCCGGATGAATCGGTACACCGCTTTCCCAAGAATACCCTAATTCTTTCGTTAATTGTTGAAGTTCTGTAAAACAGCCATGAATGTCACCAATTATATCAATTTTCATAATTCACATCCTTTGTTTCATTTGTATAATGTATATGGTATTAGTATAGTGTTTTTTCATGAATATAAAACATAGATTGATTTTTACAGCATGAAAGGAGGGCAAAGCATGCTAGTGGAGTTAGAGGAGAAAGAAGCGACATTAATTAACGTAGGTTTATTAATAGAGGCTTTAAAAACGGAAAATCTCGATCAATTTCGAGCGGAGTTTACCGAGCTTCATCCATATGATCAAGCCCAGTTTTATACGCATATTTCTGAAGAGTTACGTGCAGTTTTATATCGCTATGTTGCACCGAAGGAAATGGCCGAGTTATTTGAGAATATTGAGATTGATGAAGAAGATTATGAAAAGTTTTTAGCCGAAATGGATCCTGTCTATGTAGCGGATATGCTCTCGCATATGTATGCGGATGATGCGGCTGATGTTCTGCATGAGCTTAATGAAGAACAAGCTAGTAATTATTTAACGATGATGGATGATGAAGCGGCTCAAGAGGTTCAAGAGCTGCTTGGTTATAAAGAGTATACAGCTGGCAGTTTGATGACACCAGAGTTTATCTCTGTTGAAGCGAATGATACCGTATCATTTGCGATGAAAACTTTAAAGCAGGAAGCTCCAAATGCAGAGACGATTTACTATGTATTTGTAACAGATACTAACAAGAAGTTACTAGGCGTACTATCTCTTCGTACCCTTATCGTTGCTCCTGATGATGCCGTAATTGAAGACTTAATGGATGATCGGGTTGTATCGGTTCTAGTAACAGAAGATCAGGAAGAAGTCGCTCATAAGATGCGAGATTATAATCTTCTTGCTGTTCCTGTTGTCGATGAAAAACACCATTTGCTCGGTATTATTACAGTCGATGATATTATTGATGTAATGGATGAAGAAGCATCGGATGATTATTCTAAATTAGCGGGTGTGAGCGATTTAGATAGTGTGGATAAAAGTCCGCTTTCTGCAGCAAAAAAAAGATTGCCATGGCTTATTATTTTGCTATTTCTCGGGATGATGACTGCAAGCTTAATCGGTCAGTTTGAAGAAACGCTCAGTCAAAAAGCGATTTTAGCCGTGTTTATTCCGTTAATTGGAGGGATGGCAGGAAATACAGGTACACAAGCCTTGGCTGTTGCGGTTCGCGGGATTGCGACAGGTGATTTAATACATGAAAACAAGTGGAAACTAGTTATGCGTGAAGCAGGAACAGGGCTGATTACAGGTGCTATTTGTGGTGTGGTTGTAACAGGCATTGTCTATGTGTGGCAACAAGATTTGCTGCTTGGAGCATTAGTAGGAGCTTCTATTTTTATTACATTAATTGTTGCGACACTGGCAGGTTCGCTCGTTCCTTTATTCATGCATAAAATGAAGATTGATCCAGCCGTAGCCTCAGGACCTTTTATTACGACAATTAACGATATTATTAGCATTTTAATTTACTTCGGACTAGCGACAACGTTTATGCATTATTTATTATAGCGATGAAAGAACGAAGCAGGCTTACCCCAGAAGAGAAGGTAGGTCTGTTTGTCATGTTGTCAGCAGATTGTTTAACAAAGCTAAAATATATAAAATAGTTTGTTTCTAGCGCGGCATTTGTTATACTGAGTTTAGTATCAGGTACTAATAACTTGTATTAGAATATAGGAGGTCATCAATCCATGACTTTTTCATTAAAAGGAAAAACATATATCGTAATGGGAGTTGCAAATAAGCGAAGCATTGCTTGGGGAGTGGCACGCTCTTTACACAATGCTGGTGCGCAATTGATTTTTACTTATGGCCAAGAGCGTACAGAAAAAAGCGTGCGAGAATTAGCAGCAACTCTCGAAGGAGCAGAGCCTTTAATTTTACAATGTGATGTTACACAGGATGAAAGCATTGCTCGTTGTTTCCAAACGATTAAAGAACAATATAGTGTGATTCACGGAATTGCTCACAGTGTGGCATTTGCGAATAGAGAAGAACTTGATGGAGAGTTTGTTGATACAAGCCGTGAAGGGTTCTTACTTGCTCATAATATTAGCTCTTATTCTTTAACAGCAGTGGCTAAGGCTGCTCAAGATATGATGACAGAAGGCGGAAGCATCGTTACGATGACCTACTTAGGCGGTGAGCGAGTGCTGCCGAATTATAATATCATGGGTGTTGCAAAAGCTTCTCTTGAAGCGAGCGTTCGTTATTTAGCTAGTTCTCTTGGTAAGCACAATATTCGCGTAAATGCGATTTCAGCTGGTCCAATTCGAACACTATCAGCAAAAGGAATTCGTGACTTCAATACAATTTTAAAGAAAATTGAAGAAGAAGCACCGCTAAGAAGAACGACAACGCCAGAAGAAGTAGGCGATACAGCGCTATTTTTATTTAGTGAATTATCACGTGGAATTACAGGAGAAAACATTCACGTTGATTCTGGTTATCATATTCTGGGGTAATAAAGATAGTAGTGAAAAGAAAAAAGGGCCAAATAGGTCCTTTTTTCTTTTCGCTTATGTAACATTCCTGTTCCTTCAGGAGTAAATGAAGGAGCTCATTTTCGATTAATCCACTGGCTCCCGGAAAATAAGTGCTGTTTTTCCCTTCATAAGCTAATTTCTCCCTTACGTTCAATCTTATTTCAATGCTAACTTAAACAATGTCCCTTATTTCATTAAAAGAGCTTTTAAAAAGAGCGGGAGATTCGGATCTCTGCTTTTATTTTTGATCTCCTCGATCTTGTTGCTGCCCAATTATTGGTCCCAATTCCATTTTACCGGAATTTTTCAATTGAACGTTTATGGAAAGCGATTTAATTGTATCTTCCTCTAAAGGAACAAGTCCGTTTTTCTGCACCTTTTTCCATGTTTTATTGTCATCCCGATAAAGGGTTTCAGAAAGCCTAAATATGTCAATCTTTTGTTTGCGTGTAAAATGATAGGTTCTATAGACTTCAGCACGCATTGCTTGGCTAATTTCTTTTTTCAATGCGTTTACTGTTTCTTGTTCTTTCACCATTTGAATATTCGCGTTAATTTTCAATTTTATATCAAAGCGTACCTTTCCAGCTTTGTCCACTACAGGTTTGATTTTTAATTTTTTATCATAAATAAGAACAGAGACGTCGGCGTTCCTCCTCTTAGACAGGTATAGACTATCACGAATAAATTCTTCATTAGTGAGTCTTGCTCCGTTCATAATCTCCTTAGGTAAGATGCTTATTAAGGTATTATCTGAGATGATGGCAGCCTTTTCAATGAGCAGCTCCTTTTTCGGTCCATCTTGAGCGGTCCACTTTTTTGAAATTTGAAGAAGAGGTAACTGCGCTTGATGAGGAGGTTCATCAAAATTAATAATAAGCTCTCTTAAGTCAATCGGTGGGATAAAGGAGCTTTGACGATAATTGTCATGCGGGTCACTTAACTTAGAAAATGCGAGTGAAATATTTTCAATCGGACTTACTAACATAATATCTTTAATCGAATCCTTTGTTGCAAAGAAATACATTCGATATCGGGTTTCACGATAACGATCGAGAAAATCGGCTATATGTTCAAGCATGCCTGCTTTTATAGCCTGTTCAGAGAAAACAACAAAGGAAAGATGACCTAAATACATTCGACGATCCGATGTGTGATATAAACTAAATATCGCTTCTTCAAATGTATGTCCTTCAGCTCTCCCAACATCTGCTTTACTCGTTGAACCGCCTGCACCACTTTCTGCTTTGGCAAGGCTGCCTAAATTGATGATTTGTACATAGACAATCACTTTTCCATCTTTATAATCCACCCCAAATCCATTGGCATAGACAAGCCGTTCCGGTTCATTCGCATCCCAACAGCCTGATAACAACAAACTACATACAATCAAAAGCAAACATAGTTTCTTTTTTTTCATTGTTGTCCATCATTCCTTTGTTTAGTTGCATCTTTTGAAAAAAAAGTTCGAGCCCTTGTTGTGTCAAGTTTACTAGGTATTCGAAGCAGCCCTTTGACAATCGTTTTAATATTTAAGTTCGCTGTTATGTCTAAAAATGGCGTCCCAAGAATACGGATATTTGCAATAAACGTGATATAAAAATGGAGCGCATAGAGAAATCCAAATAAACCGAAAAAAGCTGACAATAGAATACAGCCAAGTCGGAAAAGGCTGATGACTCCGATTAATGATTGATTAACTAGTGTAAAGGTGGCAATGGAAGATCCGGCAATGACGACAAGCATCGCCGGGCTTGTTAAGCCTGAACGAATGGCCGCATCCCCGATAATGAGTCCTCCTAGAACACTTAGCGTTGTCCCAATCGCTGAAGGCATTCTCATTCCGGCCTCCTTAAATAGTTCAAAGAGCAGAAGCATAATAACCGCTTCTAATGCGGTAGGCAATGGGAGCCCGCGCCTTGCTTCAACGACTGTTGCTAGTAAAATTAAAGGAAGCTGGTCTTGATGAAACGTTGTAAGGGCAACCCAAAAACCTGGTAATAAAGTAGCCATTAAAATCCCTGTTAGACGAATTAATCTTTCAAAAGAAGTAAACGCATTTGCATATTCTACATCTTCACTGGTTTTAAGAAGAAACAAGATGTTAATCGGTGTAATATTTGCATAAGCGACTCCATCAATAATGATTATGATTCGTCCTTTTAGTAAACATTGAACAGCAAAGTCAGGTCTTCCTGTGTAATGATGACGAGGCACGAAAGGAGAGGTTTTCTCAATCAACTCCATTAATTGATTGCCGGAATAAATTCCATCTACATCGATTGCCTTAATTTCTTTTATAAGCGAAGCTACCATATCCATATTCGCAATCTCATCCATATAGAGGACGGAAACTCTTGTTAAGGTCCGCTTCCCTACTTCAAAATTTTTGATATGTAATGAATTGGTACGTAATCTTTTTCTAATTAACGCAATATTAACCGATGCATCTTCAATAAAATTATCTCTAGGACCTTTAACGGTTACCTCTGTTGCCGTTTCTTCTGGGTTTCGTTGTGGACGCTTGGCGATATTTATGGAGTACAAAAACTGATACTCGTGAAAGAAAATCAGTAATTTACCGGAATAAATATCAGCAAACATCATTTCTTTATCTTTAACTTCCATGAGCTGTGGCAAGTAAAGAGATTCACAAATCATGTCTTTTGTTAAATCTTCCGTTGGATGTTTGTCGAAAAATAAGTTTAAACGTTCAAATACTAAAGCATTTAATAATGTGCTATCGACCATTCCCTCACAGCCAATTAAAGTGATTTTAATCGGCGCTGTAGGACGATAGGTGTTAGGATTTAAAAACACATCTTCTGTTTGTTCAAAGGTTTTTCGCAACTCTTCTTCTGTTATTGAAAAGTTGGATGAATTTGTTTTCTTTGTCTCTTTAGTTTTCTCTGTTTCTTTTTTCTTTATTTCTTTCAGTTTAAGTGGTTGTTTTTTCTTGATCTTGTACATAATTCATCCTCCTTTTTGTTCGATTTTTCATGAAGACGAACAAACCGATAAGAATGGATAAAGCGAAGAGGAAATAAAAGGTTAATGGCATAAAAACCCTTCCAATAAGATGACGAAGCACAATATCATTAGTTGGAATTAAATTAGCAGCGATGATGATCACTGAATAAATAATCATGACCCATTTCCTTTTTGTGGAATCTTTTAATGCTAGAACCTCTATTGCAAGAAATAAAAAGAACGTAATTCGAATGAAGGAACCGGTAATCCATTGATAGATGGATAAAAAGTCAACATGCTCAATAAATCTTCCAAGGGAGACAAGTCCCCATTCCTCAAAGGCAGGATATTTTTGCCGTGCCGCTTCTAATGGTCCAAACTCAATAATTGCGCCTATTAGTGGACCAAGGATTAACCAAGCAAGAATGAAAACATTAATCACAAATGTTTTATATGTTACTTTTCCATGGAGTTTATGTTGAAGAAATAGGAACGCAATTAATTCGATGAGACCAGATAATGGAAAAATCATCCCGTGTATAACGGGTTCAAACCCATGTTCCAGAACAGGTTTTAAAAGGGTGAAATCTTTGTGTTGAAGGTTTGCAAAGCCTACAAAGAAACCAAAGACGATGACAGCCATAAGAACAAGTGTATTCACCATGACGATTGTTTGTAAACTCGTTAAAGCGAGAAATAAACATAGAACAACGAGTGAAGTGATGAGAGCAAAACTAGGTGTAAAAGGGAGATAGGTAACAGCTGTCCATGCAACTAGTTCTTTCAAAGATATAGCAGCTAAGAAAATACAGAAAAGGCTAGTGAGTATAGATATTATCCTGCCAACTTTTTTATTGGTCTGTTCTCCAATCCACTCAAAAACGTTCTGTGGTGCGGTTGCTTTATAAATATATCTGAGTAGAAATCCCCAAATCAGGATACATAGGACAGAGAATACGACAGACATCCAAGCGTCTCTTTTACCTGCACTTACTAAATGGGGGATGACGGTCACATGATTTTTTAAACCAATAGCGGTCATAAATAAAAAGGAAACTTGGAGGATTGAAATGGTATCATATCTTTTCATTGCTAAAATACTCCCTTGTTCATCATTATTTTCTAGCCTATCCAAAGCGAGCATGATTATCCAATTTTGTCATGAAGGAAAGAAATGGAGCATACATTTGATACATAGTACAGAGAAATAAGAAATCTGTTTGCTTCTGACTTGATTTCACATCATCTGAGGAGGGGCATCATGGACGGTAATAAGGAAAGTTCTTCTGTTACCGATGGAGTGCAAACAGTGAATACGAAACAGCAGCGCTTTAGTAATGAAGAGATGATTGAGTTGTTACTACGACTATCCAAATATGCACGACAACCGGTATGTAAATTCACGATTGAAGGTCAAGTACTCGTTGGCAGGCTTGTTCATAAGCAGCAATCGATACTTTTTATTAAACACCGTTTTGGGAAAAAGGCCATACCATATAAGATGGAGGAGTTGCAGGCAATTGATATTCTACACTTATAGGGGTTGGTCATATGTTAAATAACGAGAAAGGTAATAATCAGGCGAAGCCGCGTATTTATGATGTGCGGCCAGAGAGTACAAAACAAGTATTTTCAACTCGAGACAGTCGTTTGCAGGAGCAAGAACAACGAGAAGAGAGTGAGCAAGAGCAGACGTTAGATAAAGAGGAAAAAATCGAAAAAATTAAACGTGAATTCGGTGTATATGAAGCGATGGCGGAAATAGAAAGGGAAATTCACACCGCTTCACAATGGATCGAACCTTATCGTGAACAAAAAAGACCCGAGCCACAGGTGATACAGGAAGAACAGCCTGTTGTAGAAGAAGTAGTAATTAAAAAGAAGAAGAGAAGACCAAAACAAAAACAAGAGTCGGTCGTTGAGACAATTACCCGGCTGGCTCATTCAAAGGAAGAACCAAGGCCGACATGCGTGGCTCATTTATTCGGTGAAGAAAGAGAGTTTGAAGTATTAGGGATACGCGGAGAAATGATCAAAATTAGAATCGGCCGCCGCGTGCGCATTATTAGGCTATCGGATCTGGAATCAGTCAAAGTCATAAAGAGGTGAATGGATGCTTTTGCATGAGATAGGGATTACAGTTCTTCTTATATTAGGGTTAGCAGCATTTCGATTGACACGATTAATCGTGTTTGACAAAATCACAGAGCCTATGCGGCGCCCTTTCTTTAATGAAGTGGAGGAAAAAGATGAAGGAGGGAACGTTACCGTTTATTTAGTTCCTAAAGATCGGGGAATTAGAGGCTGGATAGGTGAATTATTAGCTTGCTATTGGTGCACAGGTGTATGGATGAGCTTATTGCTATTTGGTTTGTATATGAGTAAGTGGCCGGCTGGGGAATTTATCATTTTAATTCTAGCCATAGCTGCTATTGCTTCGATTCTCGAAGTTCTCGTTACGAAATGGCTAGGTGATTGACGAGACCAACTTGTCTCCTTTTTCATAGTATGAGGGTATAGGTAAAGAAAAGGAGGGGTTTTTGTTGAACACAAATAGACCGGAAGTGTGGACCTATAGACCGGAAGTGTGGGCCTATGCAAAACCAGTAAAAAAAGCAGAACCGACAAAGATTAAGAAAGATTGCGGATGTAATAAAAATAAAAGACAAACGTACTAAATAATAATAAAAGGTTGTTCCAACAATAAATTTTGGAACAGCCTTTTTTATTTTTGGCTTTGTTAAACCCTATCGTTGATTATACAATTTTTGTCTCAAAGCAGTTCTTCTCATTTGCTCAATGCTTCTGCTAGACTGTTCTAATTACCGAATCCTACCATTCATAAAATGCGCTATAAACAAGAAAATAATAGATAGAATGATGATTTAGGAAGTGACAGGATGAAGAAGATAGTCATGGTTTGGATTGCTGTTTTATTAATGATAACGGGATGTGCCAATAAGGAGGGAGGAAAGAAGGACGATTTAGTCTTAATGGAGCGAACAAATCCAAAGCCGATGGACGTTATTTATGGGATGGACAACGACGACTATGGGAAAGAAAATCCTAATGAAGGACTAATTACGGATGTTAAGAAGACCGTAGCAAAGGATGAAGAAATCTATGATGTAATCGTTGTGAAAAAGGACAAAGACATTTTAGTAGCGTATAAAGTGAAGCATATGAAACGATTTCATATGAAAAAGATTGAAAAGAAAGTGAAAAAACAGTTAAACGATAAGTATCCAGATTTTCATTTTATTGTGTCTAGTGACTATAAAATCTTCTTAGAATTATTTCGTTTAAATGAAATGTTGAAAGCGAAAGATGTTCCTGAGAAAAAAGCGAAGCAAAAATATGAAGAAATTATTAAGTTGCATGAAGAATTAACATAAGTGTAAGAAGGAAGGCGTTACTGTGTCAAAAGATCAAACAGCTAAACAGGAAGCCTATCAAAAATTGCAAAGCAAGCATGAGCTGAAGCGACCTGTTTTTAAAAACTGTGTGAAGGCATTCCTAGTAGGTGGTATGTTTTGTCTAATTGGACAGGCGATTACGTATTTCTACATTTATTATTTTGATTTTACTGAGCAGACAGCTGGAAATCCTACTGTTGCAACGATGGTCTTCCTTTCTCTTTTATTAACAGGATTTGGTGTATATGATCATATCGGTCAATTTGGTGGTGCAGGCAGTGCTGTTCCGGTTACAGGGTTTGGAAATGCTGTTATATCAGCCGCAATTGAGCATCGTACCGAGGGCTTTGTATTAGGCGTTGGGGGGAATATGTTTAAGTTAGCCGGCTCCGTTATTTTATTTGGGGTTTTTTCAGCCTTTGTCGTTGCGCTTATTAAAACGATTTATCTAAAGATAGTTGGAGGGTAAACGATGCTAATTGGAAAGCAGTCATGGGCGTTTCAGAATAAACCCGTTATTCTTGAAACAGGCGTGACGGGGGGACCGTTTGAATCCAATGGTGCCCTTCCTGAAGATTTCGATCTTTTATATGATGATTTATGGATGGAGCAAGAGTCTTATGAGAAAGCACATCGGCTCTTAATGGAAAAGGCAGTTGAGATTGCTTTGCAAAAAGGAAACGTACAAAAAGAAGATATCCAATTCTTTCTTGCGGGTGATTTAACGAATCAAATTACGCCGACAAGTTTTGCAGCAAGAACGAATGCGATTCCATATTTCGGATTATATGGAGCTTGTTCAACGTCGATGGAAGGGCTGGCACTAGCATCATTTATTGTTAATTATGGAGGAGCCCATCATGTATTAACTGGTGCATCCAGTCATAATGCAGCGGCTGAAAGACAGTTTCGTTACCCGACTGAATATGGAGGGCAAAAGCCGCCGACAGCTCAATGGACGATTACAGGAGCGGGAGTTGCCCTTGTCACTCGTTCAGAGGGGCTTACCGGTCAGTTTCCCTATGCCGTATCAGCGACGATTGGAAAAGTCATCGATATGGGGTTGAAAGATCCCTTTAATATGGGGGGAGCAATGGCTCCAGCTGCTGTGGATACAATCTTGGCTCATTTTGAGGATACAGGCCTAACACCAGATGATTACGATTTAATTGTAACGGGAGATTTAGGGGAAATAGGAAGAGAGACAGCGTATGACTTATTGCAGCAAAGAGGATGTCAGATGGATAAGGAAAAGTTTCAAGATTGCGGATTGCTTATTTTTAAGCCTGATCAGCCTGTGTTAGCCGGTGGAAGCGGTGCTGGCTGCTCTGCCGTTGTTTTGTATGGTCATCTTTTAAATGAGATGAAAAAAGGCAAGTATCAGAAAATATTAGTTGTGGCCACGGGAGCGCTTTTATCGCCGCTGTCCGTTCAGCAAAAAGAGAGCATTCCGTGCATCGCGCATGCAGTCGCCATTGAATATGGAACAGTTTGTTAAACGAAAGGAGCTACATAGATGCTAGCAATGTTTTTTTGGGCGTTTGTCGTTGGTGGACTTATTTGCGTTATTGGGCAATTGCTTTTTGATGTAGCCAAGTTAACTCCTGCCCATACCTTAAGTTTGTTCGTTGTTATCGGGGCTATATTAGATGGAGTCGGTTTATATGAACCATTCATTGATTTTGCCGGAGCTGGTGCAACGATTCCGATTACCTCGTTCGGTAACTCCCTCGTACATGGAGCGCTGCAAGAGGCGGAGCAGCATGGGCTTATCGGCGTATTAACAGGTATGTTTGAAGTAACAAGTTCAGGAATCTCAGCGGCCATTGTTTTTGGTTTTATTGGCGCATTATTGTTTAGACCAAAAGGTTGAAGCGAAATAGGCCTGCTTCATTAGTGACTAAGCCTATACATACTTTTATTCTCCTCATATGTTATGAGTAAGCTACGCTAGAAGCGAGGTGAATGAATATGTTCGGTTACGGTTGGGGCGGTGCTGGATATGGATGCCAAGGTTATGGATATGGCGGCTTCAGCGGGGGCTCTACATTTGTTTTAATCGTTGTGTTGTTTATCCTTTTAATCATTGTTGGTGCATCATTTTGTTAACACCAAAGGGAATAGGTAGATAGCCTATTCCTTTTTGCGATTACCGATTTTCCGAATGAGAAAGCCCATTACGGTGTGAGTCACACCCCCTTTAGGGATGGGATGAGAGTGAGGTCGAACCGGCGTGTTGGATGACACGTCAAAGGTTCGATTTTTTATAGGATATACTCTTGTTTTAGGAACAAATGTTCTATTATGATAAGTGTAGGTCAAAGAAAAAGGAGGCAAATCAATCTGTTTGTGACTCATTCCTTTCAAATTCCCTATGATTCCAGCTTATATGAAGAGTTAAGAACGATGCAACGAGAAGCGGCCTCCGTTTGGAATGATATCGTTCGAGAATCCACTTCCTATTATTTCGCTTATAAAAAGTGGTTAAGTAAAACCGAGATTCAAGCCATTCGAAAACAAACCTACAATCTTCATTCGCAAACGGTTCAGGCCATCGCGGATAAATATGCGGCCAACCGTGAAACGATTCGTCAGTTACGAAAAACGGATCAAAAAGCCAAGTATCCGTGGCGAAGAAAATATTATTATTGTATCCCCTTAAAAAAAGCTTCTATGGACATTTCAACAAACACCATCACGATTAAAAAAGTAGACTATGGATTCTCCCTCTCTGACCTTTTAACGAAGAAGAAAAAGAAAAACTGGAACGAAAAGGTTCCGAAGCACCATTGCTCGGTTGTCATTCCTAATCGATCAGAAGAACACTTAGACGCATGTAACTATGCGGAAATTGTCTGGCGGAACGGAGCGTATTGGTTTTGTTATGCGGTTCAAGTTCCTGAACAAGATCTGTCTGCGTATGAGAAGAAGGTGGCAGGTGGAGATTTAGGAGAAATTCATGCGGTCACGGTGGCCACCGAAGATCGAGCGCTTGTCTTGTCAGGACGTGCGATGCGCAGTATCTCTCAATTCCGTACCAAAGCTTTAGCGGACTTAAGCAAGAAAATGTCCCGTTGTAAAAAAGGATCTCGTCGATGGAAAAAGTACCAATACGCCAGAAATCGCCTACGCCAAACAAGCAACAACCAACTCGAAGCCCTGGAACATAAAACGACGAAAGAGATTGTCGCCTTTTTGGAAGTAGAAAAAGTAACACACTTGGTGATTGGAAACGTGTCAGGCATCGAAAAGGGGACCAAGAAGAACGAACAAAAGAAACGAAAACAGAACAAAGTGAGAAGACAACAACTGTCCCTGTGGAATCAAGGGAAAATCAAACAAAACTCACCTATAAAGCGAAAATTAGAGGCATAGTCGTAACAGAAACCGAGGAAAGCTATACGTCTCAAGACTGTCCGTTTTGCGGAGGAAGACATCGGGCAAAGGGAAGAACGTTTAGTTGTTCTGTTCACAAAACAGAAATCCATCGTGATGTAAATGGTGCTCAAAATATTGCGCGTAAACACCATCACATGGCCGTCCAACCACTTGTTTCCGTGGTGTTCAAACAGCCTGTTTGGTATCAACGGTTTTTGTCTAAAAAACAAGGAGATTCCTCTCTTAAGGACAAACCTCCAACAGGAAAAAGTATCGCCGGTCGAACGGCGTAGTCGGCACAGACCTTGCCCTCTTGAAAGACTGTTTTTCTCTCAAGTGTTGCTCACCCAAGTCTCGCCTCTGCCTCTTCTTATGGAAGGTGGTAAGTGGGATGTTTGTGAGAAAGAACCCCATGGCTTAAGCCATGGGAGTGGTCAGATAAGAAGTTCAAGCACCTTTTTTTCTGAATGTCATAGGATAGGTACAGAAAAGGAGGTCTTAAAGAATGGATCAAAATCTCTTTAAGAACATTGAAAGCAAAACGGGTGTGAACATGAAGGATATCTTTGAATTAGCCAGCTCTCTTCAAGGTGCAAATTTCAAGGATGAAGCCACGGTACGAAATGTCATTAAACGTGTTTCTAAAATAGCGAATAAACCGGTTAGTCAAGACATGGAAGACAAAATTGTTCAATCTATTATCGCAGACGGAAAACAACTGGATTTCAGCACGATTTCGCAAATGATTAATAAAAAATAAGAAAAGCGGAAGGCGCCCGTTTATCGGCGGAAAAATATATAGCAAATTTTATAGTTCGTCCACAAAAACGGGGCTATCCTAAAAGTCATGAAAAATGACTTTCAGGATAGCCCCTCCGTTCAGTTGAATAATCGCTTTCGTTAGATAATGCCTTTTTAGCGGTCTTTAAAGAGTGTTGAAGGACAAAATGGAGGAATCCAGCCAGGAAAAAGTCCTTCATCCGGGAATTAAAGGATAAAATCGGGGAAACAAGCAAAGGAAGGGGCTGTCCCAAGTCAGGATAACAGACTTAGGACAGCCCCGTTTCACGAGTTAAATTTTTAAAAAGCGCGAAGGATAGGCTGTTTTACCGCGCCGAGTTTGGGGAACGGAGATGGATAACTGTTGTTTCGCCCGAGTTGCAGCAACATATAGCAACCTTCGTTCTTCCTCTAATGGAGCAAGCTCTCCTTTGCGATAGGCTTCAAGGGAGAAGTCATGCGGTAAGCTGCCGTCCACAGCGGCTAATAAATACACGGATTCATATTCGAGCCCTTTCGCACGATGAATGGTCGTTAATTGAATCGCATCGATGTCTTGCTTCGACCATTGCTTTACTTCTTGAATCATCGCTGTCATATGGTCGACATGTTCTAGTAACGCTTCCACCGTATCGAAGCGTTTAGCGGCAACGCGTAAATCCCGAATATCATCAGAGCCCTTCTCAATGCCCGCTTCATTCCCGCGCTTCTTGATAAAATCTTGATAGCCTAAGTCCTTTTCGATGATTTCTAACGCAGCAAGCGGAGATAAGTTCTTTAAACTGCGAATTTGAGCTGGAATCTTTTTTAATTTGCGTTCTTGAAAAGCATGTTTTGTTTTGACAAAGCCAAAAGCATCAATATAATCGCAGTCTTGAAGAATGGTTTGAGCTTTTAATTCCTGCAGCACACTTTGCTTTAAAAAGAGCGCAGACAGTACATCGCCTGCTGCTTTTGTATCATCTGGATTTACACTTAAACGTAAAAACGCTAAAATTCCGCGAATCACTCGCCGTTGATAAAAGGATTCTGCGTCTTTTTCAATGATAAAGGGGATATTTGAAGCAGCGAGCCGTTCAAAAATAGCACGTGACATCGAATGCGTGCGATACAGAATGGCGAAGTCGCTAGGCCTTGCTCCTTTTGCGAGCTTTTCTTGGATATCCGTTAAAATCATCGTCGCTTCTGCTTCTTCATCATATGGATAAAATAAAATGGGAGCTGCACCGTTATTATGCTGGGCATGCATTGTTTTACTAAGGCGCTTCTGGTTACGACTAATAATTCGATTCGCAGTCGAAACAATTTCGTGCGAAGAGCGGTAGTTTTCGGTTAATTTAATCGTTTTTGTTCCCGGGAAATCGTGGGCGAAGTTTAAAATATATTGCGGATCACTTCCACGGAATGAATAAATCGCTTGATCATCATCGCCGACGACAAAAACATTTTTTTCCAAAATGGAAAGGATTTTAATTAATTCATATTGAATTTTATTAATATCTTGAAATTCATCAATAAGAAAATAGCGAAATCGTTGTTGATATTTCAAAAGTAAGTCAGGATGATTTTGAAGGAATTGATAGCAGCCGACAAGCATATCATCGAAATCATAGTATCCGTTTTGCGCTTTATATTCCTCATATTTTTGATATAAAAATAAGCAAGATTTCTCCCAATCATCTTCAGCTCTCACATCACGAGGGAAAACGAGTGAGTTTTTCCATAAGCCAATTTGACCGAGCGCTTGGTCATAGGCAAACTCTTTCTCATCTAACTCAAGTTCTCGACCTGCTTGCTTCAAAATCTTTTCCTTCTCCCAGTCCCATTTAAGCAGTAAATCTCGTCGCCATTTTTGAGGTTCATGAAACAGTAGAATTTTATAAAAAATACTATGAAAGGTGCCGCTCACGATTTGGGAGACGAGGGAAGGACTCATGTTTGGATAGGTAAGTAAACGCTGTTGCATTTCTTTCGCTGACTTTGCTGTAAACGTAACGAGCATAATCGATCTTGGGTTAATTTGCTGCTCCATTAGCATATAAGCTGTACGCACTGTTAAAACGCGGGTTTTCCCACTGCCGGCACCAGATAAGACGAGAACGGGTCCATCCACAGTTGTAGCGGCCAGCAATTGTTCCTGATCGAGCTGTATACCTATTGTTTGTAAAGCATTCAAGTACGTACTAGTAATGGTTGATGGCACGGAAGTCGTTTCCACAAACGCGGGATTTTTTGAAATCGGCCGAGCTTTTAGAAAAGGAGCAGGCTCCACTTTTTCTTCTGTAATTGTTCTTGATGTTGGAAGCTTAAAACCATTCAGCTCCATACTACTTTCCGTTTTGGGAACACTTTTGGCCTCAACTACCGCTCCTGGACAGGGATTTGTTGTTCGTTGGTGATAAAAATAAGGCGGTTCATGGATACCTAAGTAAAGTTTCACTTGTTCAAGGCAGGCTGGACAAATAAGTTCATTACGCTTTCCTTGATCAAATAAGGTTTGCAGCTGACTTGCTGAAATATATTGTAGGTTAATGAGTTCATCTCCTGATTTTGCTAGCTTCATTCTATATAAACCTCAAATCTTTTAAAAATATCCGTATATCTCATCATAGCAAAACATACTAGAAACAAAAAGACTAGATAAATTCAAAAGGATGTTCTGACATCAGCGCATTTCATCTAGCAGGAGCCAAAAATCAACATTCTTATATCGGTGAATATATTAAAAATAATGAAAGGAAGAGGTGGAGGGAAATGGGATATATTGCACCTGTCACACCCTATGATTATATTCAATATGCGAATCGTACTTTTGGAGCCGTTCGAAGAGATAAGGTGGTGAATCGTACTATTGCCGCTCCGCCGATAAAGCCTTATGTACGCGAAGAAATAGAGGGAGTGCAATTTATGAAGCACCAATGGAATCGTCAGCAACATGACCGTCGTCAAAAGTACGAAAATTCTCTGTATGTAAATAGAGTCCATCCAAAAATGATTGAGAATACGAAAGCGAGAATTACTGGTAAAGGGCTGTATATTAATGAATTAATTTAGAAGCAAGGAAAAAGGACACATGATGTGTCCTTTTTTGTGGAGCAGCTTATAGAATGTCTAGTTCTACGATAAGAGCTAGCAATAATTGAAGAAGCAGTTGAATGTTTAGAGCAACTTGAGCGTCTGTTGTTGTGATATCGATGTCACGGCTATTTTCAACGATTGTTTTTTGGCGAGTGATTTGTCTTGTGCGAGAAGATTGGATTAAGTCTTGTGTGATGCGGTTTGCGTCGCTGCTGTCAGCAATAGAGATGCTTACGACAACAGCAATTGCAGCTTGTAGAGCAGCTTGAAGGGAAAGAGCAGCCTTTACATCTGTTGAAGTTACGTTTACATCGCAAGAATCTTTAATATAGATAAGCTCTTCAGAAACTTGAACTTGAGAATTTAGTTGTGCCGCTTCTTGTTCAATCACATTGTCATCATTATGGCAATCAAGTGGATGACGTGTATCACGATCTAATGCAGACCATCTTCTGTCGTCAGAATGATCATTATGATCTTGACAGCTGCTGCGAAATACATTTTGGTTCATATAGTTTTTCCTCCTTAGGTTTTATTCCTTACTAAAATATGCGGTACTAGTCAATCTGGTTGGACGAAAGCCACGATTTATTTAGCTATTTTTTATCCTTTATTTCATATGTGTTTGTTACTGGGTTTACATCATTTTCAGTGACGCTCTTTTGACTGTTGATAAGAAGGTCAGCCTGTTTTTGTAAACTTTGGATGGTTGCTTTTAAATTTTCTTTTTCTCTTTCCGATAAATTCTGGCTACCACGCTTTACTCCATATTTGTTTAATGTTCTAGAAACGAGAAGCTCCATCAATCTCTTTTGTGATTCATCCAAATTGAAGTCATCATTCATTGGATCTTTCCCTCCTTACTTATGGTTCTTAAGTAGACTATGTACATTGGCGGAGATTGGTTTCAGACAGATGTGGATTTTTTAGAGGGATTTTGTTAAATAACGTTATGAATGGTTAGCAGAGCTGAGAGGTGTGTGCTAACACTTTTGTAAGGCAAAGAAAAAACCCGCTGAATCATCAGCGGGTGAGAACATTATAAATCTTTTATCATCGTTTTATGAGGAATATTTTGATCCATATATTCTTCAGAAATCGTATGATAACCGAGCTTTTCATAAAAGGGAATCGCGTGAACTTGGGACGATAGCTTGATTTGCGATACATGACGCTCGGCGGCATCCTGTTCAATCGCTTTCATAATAAGAGCTCCTGAACCTTTGCCGCGGCCATTCGCAAGCACACAAATACGTTCCGCTTTCGCTATTCCATCGACGACACGATAGCGGCCAGCCCCAATTGGTTGTTCTTGCCCATTGTATAGTACGAAATGAACGGCATCTTCCTCGAATTGATCGATTTCAGCTTCTGCCGGTACATGTTGTTCGTCAACGAATACCGTTCTTCTGACATAGTAGGCATCGTTACGTTCTTCGGGTGTTTTTGCAATTTTTACAAACACTAACTTATTCAGCTCCTAATCGGAAAGTTTCGTATACGGTCCAAACACCGTCCTCTAATTGATATAGCAGGTGAATACGATCTACTTTTTCTTGGTGGTCTACATTTAAATTAGTTAGCTGTCCCATGACATCTAAATGTTCATCATTGGATAATTCTTGAGCAATCGTAACATGCGGACTGAATGCATACTCCACATCTGTTTTATGAGTGCCTTCACCATGAAGCGCTTGATAGAGCGTATCTAGTTCTGGTGCAGCCTCTACTTTTAGATAAATCGTATTGTTAGCTGGTTGAAACGATTTTGCTTTTGTTACGTTAATTAAAAATGGCTGCACTTTACTTGCAGCTTGTCGTACACGACCTACAATCGTTGTCAGCTCTTCCTCAGTCGCCTCAAATGAGCTTTTGAGTGTAATATGCGGAGGAATAAAGGAATATTTCGTATCGTAACGTTTACGGTAGGAGTTTGCGATATCCTGTAATTTTTTCGAAGGGAAAATAACAACACCATATTTCATAGATCGTAACCTCCAATATATTATTTTTAAGACTGATGATGAATGGTAAAAAGGCGTTTGGATTTATTTTACATGAATCATTAAAACATTTCCAATAATGCTCTTTTTAAATCTGCTTGCCAATACTTCCAAGTGTGTGTGCCTTTAAATTCTTCATAAAAATAAGGAAAGCCTTTTTTATTCAATAATTGATGCAGCTCTCGATTCGGTTCAATAAAATTCGCACGCTTTCCATCTGTCGTTGGCACATCGGTTTCTTCTGTCCCAATTACATGATACAGCTCTAACAGATGAGGCTCTTCGAAATTTTGTACAGCTTTCATAACCGTTTCGTCGACAAGGGGCGACTGCATAATGACTTTGCCAAACGTATGTGGATACTTCAATGCCGTTAATAAAGAAACCGTTCCCCCAAGTGAATCACCGATAAGCGCGCGACCGTATCCCATTTGATAAGTAGGAAACTCTGCATCTAAAAATGGAACAAGTTCATGTGCTAAGAAGCGAACATATGCCTCATGCTGCTCTCCATCTGGATGATATTTACGTCTGCGGTCAAAGCGATCTTGATAAGGGATTCCGACAATAATAATCTGTTCAATCTCATCATTGGATAAAAGCTCATCGGCTACGCGTCCAATTTTCCCCATTTGAAAATAATCGCGTCCGTCCTGTGCGATAACGAGCGTATACTTATATAATGGAGAGAAATTGAAAGGCAAGTAGACGAGCAGTTCGATTTCTTCCGATAATGCCTCGCTTTTGAATCTATATTCTTTAATCGTTCCTCGCTGTGTACTCATATGCCAGCACTCCTATAATGAAAAATAATCGACCAACGTACGAGGCTATTTTAGCATAAAAGAGCTTGTCATTTCTCGTTAAATGATTAAGAACCATGCTCAGAAAAAGTAAAGCAGTTCTTCATATAGTGATATAATGGAAGGGCATAACTCAAGTTGGGAGCGGAATAACATGACAGCAAAACGCGTACATAGTAGAGAAGTAACGAAAGCAGCAAGAGAGGCGTTACTAGAACGAGGGGTAAGCATTGAGGCGATTGCTGAAATTGTCTACGAAATGCAGATACCATATAACCATGATTTAACATTAGCAGATTGTATAGATAGCGTGGAACGCGTGCTTTTAAAAAGAGAAATGCAGCATGCCATTCTCGTTGGCATTGAGCTGGATCGACTGGCAGAACAAAAGAAATTATCGGAGCCGCTGCAATCGATTATTGAATCGGATGAAGGGTTATTCGGAGTGGATGAAACACTTGCCTTTGGAGCAGCCCTTTCGTACGGGAGTATTGCCGTGACAACATTCGGCCATTTAGACAAAAAGAAATTAGGCCTTATTAAAGAGCTCGATACGAAAGCGGAAGGTAAGGTTCATACGTTCTTAGATGATTTAATCGGGAGCATTGCTGCTAACGCTGCCTCTAGACTCGCTCACCGCATTAGAGATGAGGAAGATGGCATATTGAAAGGTGAGAGAGCGGTTCGTGCAGAAGCGGAATTAGTAAGGTAGAAGGAGGAGGCTGTTTGAAAGTTCTACTTTTAGGCAGCTTCTTCTTAAATAGTGACGAATAATTATGCTAAACCTTAAGCAAATAGGTAGAGTTCATTTAGTTGACTTTTGATTAATTGTTTATATAATAGAAGATAGATAGTATACATACGATCTGTTAGCTCAGTTGGGAGAGCATCACCTTGACAGGGTGGGGGTCGGGGGTTCAAGTCCCTCACAGGTCATCATTTAAACAAGGCTCAAATCCTTATGTATCAAGGGTTTGGGCTTTTTCTTTATTTGCTGGCATATCCATTTTATCCCTGAATTTTTATGCATTGCACAAATACTGCACAGAAGCTGCACGAGGCTGTCACTTTGTCTTACAGTCATAAGGATTCCATTATTTGTTTTTATGTGCTTTTTTGTCCGTTATGTCCAGAAGCGATCATCAAACCGATTGGCTGTTTTCTTCTGCATTTCTTCATTTGTGTGTGAGTAGATATCAAGCGTAATTCCGACTCTAGCATGTCCTAACCGTTCACTAACGACTTTTGGATTTTCACCCATTCGCATTAAAATCGTCGCATGAGTATGTCTCAAATTGTGAAACGGAATGTCAGGAACGTTTGCTTTCTTCGTAAGAGCTTTAAACTTACGAATAAGATTTCGTGGTTCGAGGTAGCCGCCAGCTTTTGATGAAATGACTAAACCTAGTTTATTGGGTGCTTGTTTCTCTCTATATCTAACCAAAGCCTCTTGTACGCTAGCTGATAAATACACGTCACGCCGTGAATGAGAAGTTTTTACTTCTTTTACGAATAAACCTTTTGCTTTTATACGGGCTAAGGATTCTTCTACGTGTATAACTCCTTTGTCTAAGTCGACGTTTTTCCATCTTAAAGCGAGAATTTCTCCTCGCCTCATGCCTGTAAAGATGGCTAATAGGAAAGGTATAAGCTCATTTTCTTGCTCACAAACTTCTAGAAAAGCCCTCGCTTCTCCCAATGTCCATATTTGTTTAGGCGTTTTATGGATAGAGGGAGGGGAAGCATCTTTAGCTGGATTATTCTTGATTAATCCCCACTTCACAGCCTTCTGCAACGCTTTAGATAAAAGATTGTGTATTTTCTTTACAGTCGCATTAGCCAGTCCGTCATGTAATTTTTGAGCGTACAATTGATCAATATCATACGTTGTAATTTTCGCCAAAGGGATAGATTGAAAGTAAGGGATTAAATGAACACGTACAATCGTTTCTCCGACTTCAAAAGAAGGATGTTGTACTTCATGCCTATGAGTATCGTAAAGCCAGCTTTGAATATAATCCTTAAATAAAGTCTTTGAAGGCTCGCTATATTCTCCATTCATAATCTCTGCTTTTAGCCTATTCATTTCCGCTATAGCTTCGCGCTTCGTCTTAAAACCACTACGATATACTTGTTTTCGTTTGCCGGTTCGATCATCAATTCCAGCGTCGATTCGAAATGACCATACTTTACCTGTTTTTTTAACTGACATTAAGAAACCTCCATGTTGAGATGGAGGTAGGGTGTGGTAAATAGTATGGGTATGTAACATTATTTTCATGCATAATGTAGCGTAGTTGATAATCACAAGTATCTATCTATTCGTTACTATTTACTGTGATGTTTACTTGTAAATTCAATTTCTATTCCGTCCTTAGTTTTTACTATTTTAAAACTATAGCCTTGATAAATTGTATAAACTAATAATACTCCACCTACAGAAATTGCAGCGATAATAGTGCCTGTCCCTACAGCAGAAGCTGCTGCCGTTGTAGCAAATGCAGTTATGCCGAAAGAAGTGCCAGCTGTAAATGGTGCAGCTGCAGCTCCAACGCCAACAGCTCCAGCTAATGCAACTGCGGCTTTTTTACTTAATTTACTGATTTTTTGTGCTTTATATAATTTTTCAGCAAGGTCTCCTACTACAGTAAATTCCTTTACTTTATTTTCTTTAGCTTGTTTTAATTGTTCCTTCGTCTTAACTATTAACATTTTATCACCTTTGTATTTAGGATTAATTTCATAGGTAAATGATACCATAATTTTAGGCTTTTAATTTAAAAAGAGCAGTATATTATTCTTTAATACTTAAATAGATAATAATTATTTATCAAATGTTTGAAGGCGATTTGATTTTATGGAAAGAGTTAATAATTTCAACGTTAGTTATAGGAATTAGTTTATTAGCACTTATTCCATTAATGTTTAAAATCGGTGGAAAAATATCGCCTTTTACATATATCGATTAAATATTAAGGAGCTTTGAATGATTAGAAAGAGAGGATAAAAGAATATGCCTATAATTACTGTTAAGTTGGCCAAAGGTAGAACATGTGAGCAAAAACAACAATTTGTTGAAGTAATTACAAAAGAAGCAGTAAATAGTTTAAATGTAAAACAAGAATGGTTAACAGTAATATTTGATGAATATGAACGAGAAAATTGGGCTTCTAATGGACAACTACATTCACTAAAATTTGGTGACGGTTTCGGCAAAAAAGGAATAGAATAAGGATTTCATATTAAAGCAACGGATGCTTTTCCTTTAATAACGATCTTCCGCAATCGGGCGCGATTGTTCAATTAGAGCAATGGCCTCTTATGCGAACGGGCAGGATTGTTGAATAAGGTTGAAGGTTTTGATGGTAAAATACAAGGAAGATATTGGTTGTTCGTTTGGGGGAGTAATAAGTGGTTTTCGGTTCCTTAGTTTTTTCTATAATTCTTTGGATTGTTGGTCTATTTATTCTGTATATAGTAATTTCGGCAGCAGTCAAAGATGGTATTAACAAGTCTGTGGTTGGTCAATTTATCGAAAAGAAGTATGGGGTTAAAGGTGATAAAAAATCATTTCTTGATAGTGATTTGGATAATGACACATAAAACGCTTATTAAGCTAAAGGGCGCATTTCTGTAGCAAGAAATGTGCTCTTCTTAATGAATCGGGCCATTTTATTGAGTAAAAGATTGAAATAAAAAATTACATGGTAAAATAGTCAAAAAAGGCTGTGTTATATATTATGAAAGTTTCTTTAATCGTTGCGATGGATATGAATAGAGTAATTGGCAAAGAGAATGACATCCCTTGGAGAATTCCAAAGGATTGGGAGTATGTTAAAGACACTACAAAGGGACGTCCAATTATATTAGGTAGAAAGAACTTTGAGTCAATCGGAAGAGCTTTACCTGACAGAAGGAATATTATTCTGACTAGAGATAAGGATTTTAACTTTGATGGTTGTGAAATTGTCCATTCAATCGAAGATGTTTTTGAGTTATGTAAAGATGAAGAAGAGATTTTCATTTTCGGGGGAGAACAGATTTATAATATGTTCTTACCTTATGTAGAAAAAATGCACATTACAAAAATTTATCATGAATTCGAAGGAGATACATTTTTTCCTGAAGTTAATTTTAATGAGTGGAAAGAAGTATCTGTTGAAAAAGGGGTCAAGAATGACAAAAACCCTTATAACTACTACTTTTATGTTTATGAAAGAAAAACTTTATTCAACTAAAGGGCGCATTTCTGTAGCAAGAAATGTGCTCTTCTTAATGAATCGGGCCATTTAATGGAGATGTACTTAAACAAAAGAGGCATTTAGGGGGCGCCAATGAGAAAAACTAAAATACTTCCTTGGACAGAAGATTGGATAAAACAATACTATAAAGAAGAAAAAATACTTAAAAATATTTTTAAAGATGAGATACTTGGAATTTACCATATAGGGAGTACTTCTATACCATCAATAGGTTTTGCAAAACCTATTGTAGATATATTGATAGTTGTAAAAGATATTGAAAAAGTTGATTTATATAACGAAAATATGTTGTCACTAGGGTATGACCCAAGAGGAGAAAATGGAATTTCAGGTAGAAGGTATTTCCCAAAGGGTAAGGAAAAAAGAACTCATCACGTACATATCTATCAAGAGGGAAATGAAAACATAAGGATACATTTAGATTTCAAGGATTACTTAATTAAATTTCCAGAGGACGCAAAAAGTTATGGAGAGTTAAAAATAAAATTGGCTAGGCAGTTCCCAAATGATATTCATAAGTATCAAGATTATAAACAGGATTTTGTTAATGAATTAGTGAAAAAAGCAATGAACTGGAGTTCTCTAAGACAAAGAACTTAAGATTTTCAACAAACGGGCGCGCATGGGGAGGTATAGAAAGTGCTTGGATTACCAAAAGGTGAGGTATTTTTAGTTCCTTGGACAACTGAATGGGAAACGGAATTTATATTAGAGAAAAAGAGGATACAAGATGTAATTGGTATTTATATAGTAGATGTTCATCATATTGGAAGTACAGCAGTAAAGAATTTAAGTGCAAAGCCCATTATAGATATTGCTATTGAGGTGAAGGATTTTCAGGATGGGGAAAAATGTGTAAAGTCTCTAGAAGAACTAGGGTACTCTTACAAAGGGACAAATGTATTACCAGATAGACATTACTTTAACAAAGGTGAGCCAAGAACACATCAAATACATATGTATCAAAGTGGAAGTAGATATTTACTTGAGCAGTTAAGGTTTAGAGATTATTTGAGAGAAAATGAAACGGTAAGAAATCAATATGAAAAACTTAAACAGGATCTATCATCAGTAAGCCAAGGTAATAAACATAAATATGCTGAAGATAAAACTGATTTCGTTAAGTCTATCTTAAATCGAATGATCAAATAATATCAGTTTGTTATTCAACTATAGGGCGCTATTTTTTGAATAAAACTTAGATTTTCAAACGACTTTATTGTTATATTTTTTAGTATAGTGAAGTATCTTACATCAAAAATTAAACAACTATATTTTTAACCCCGTCCTAAATTTAGAACGGGGTTATGCTGGTTTGAGCTTTTAAAAGTAAATAACTTTATTGTCATTTTATAAGTAACGGAGAGTTTAGTTTAATATGAGTTTTTCTTCATCTGGAATAAGTATCATTTTTTGAAGATAACTTAGATATAGGATGCTTAAACAAAGTATTACATTTTTATCACTTATCTTAAATAGAGTAGTGGAGGTTGACATGACAATTGAGAAGCTCCAGAACGGTGGTTATATTATCTATTTCAGGCATGGTGAAGCAACAGTAGGAAAAGATGAGCCAACTGTGATATTTGAAAATTGTGAGACCCAGAGGAATTTAAGTGAGACTGGTAAACAACAAGCAATCTTGATTGGAAAAGTTTTTAGAGAGAAAGGAATACCAATCGAACCCTTTGTAATTTCCAGTCCTTTTTGTAGAGCTCTTGACACTGCAAAATTAGCTTTTAGCAATAACCCTATCCGTATTGAACGTTCATTGGCTAAAATTGTTGATTTAAGTGAAGTACCAACACTTACTGATGCTGAGAGAAAAGTAATAATAGATGATTTTATACGATTGTTAGAGCGTCCACCCTCTTCAGGACAAAATAAGGTAATAATTGGTCATAGTTTCCCAAAAGAATTAGAGCTTGGTAATATAGATTATATGACTGGTATTGTAATTAAACCCAAAGGTCGGGGAAATGGATATGAAGTTGTTTTTGTCAATATTGATTTGAGCCAGAGCGATCACTTCAAAAGCGAGCCACTTCATTCTGAGTTATTTCCATATTTAGGGGAGGATTAGGAGTTTAGGGTATCTGGCCCGAGGGGCCAGAT